>DASUPO010000058.1:0-25177 GCA_036281075.1 Actinomycetota bacterium
CCCGGCTCCCGGACTGACGTCGTCTGTCAGAACTCGCTCGACCGCGTCCCGCCCTCGCCAGCCTCGACGAGCTCGGCGGGCGTGTCCGGCACTACGACCCGCTCCGGCTCGTGACCCTCGACGTTCAGCTTCGGCAGCCACTCGAGCCACGTCGGCAGGTACCAGTTCAGGTCGCCGAGCAATCGCATCGACGCGGGGACCAGCAGCGTCCGCACGATCGTCGCGTCGATGAGCACGGCGACCGCGAGGCCGAACCCCATCTGCTGGAAGGGACCGAGCCGACCGAACGCGAACCCGGTGAACACGGCGACCATGATGATCGCCGCACCGGTGATGATCCCGGCGGTGGTTCGCAGCCCGTACGCAACGGATTCCGTGTTGTCGTGGGTCTGGTCGTACCGCTCCCGGATGCGGCTCAGCAGGAACACGTGGTAGTCCATCGAGAGCCCGAACAGCACCGAGAACAGGAAGAGCGGAAGCCACGCCTCGATCGACGTCGACCGCTGGAAGTCGAAGCCGATCGCGTTGAAGAACCCGATCCCGACACCCTCCTGGAACACCAGGGTGATCGCACCGTACGCGGCGGCGACCGACAGCAGGTTCATGATGATCGCCTTCACCGGCACCACGATCGACCGGAACACGACCATCAGCAGGATGAAGGACAACCCGAGCACGAATGCCAGCACGATCCACTGGTAGGTGTCGGTCACCTCCAGGAAATCGGCGAAGAACGCGGTGTTCCCGCCGACCAGGACCTCGACCCCGGCGACGCCGGCGAAGACCGCAGGCACGACGTCGTCGCGGAGCTCCGCGATCGTGCCGAACGCGGCGTCCGTCTGGGTATCCCCCTGGAAGAAGGCGGTCACGCGCACGACCGATCCGTCCTCGGACGGAACGACCTGGACCTGCTCGCTGAACGCGGGCAGCTCCGCCAGACGGGCCTGGAGGTCGCCGACCGCGGCTTGCGCCTCCGGCGAATCCACGTCCCCCGTCACCAGCAGCTCCGCGGGTTCCGTCAGCCCGCCCGCGAACTCGCGCTGCAGGGTGAGGAACGCGTCCTTGGACGGCACGTCGTCCGGGAACTGCTCGATGTTCGTGGAGTTCCCCTTGTTCAGTTGCAACGTGAAGACCGCGAGGCTCCCGAGCACCGTCACCGACGCGATGAGGAAGACGACGGGGCGCCGCATCACGCCGCGGGCGATCCGGTCCCAGAAGCCGCCCGGCACGTCGTGGGGGACGTCGAGTCTGGCTCGCTTCGACAGACGGGGCCAGTTGATCCGGTCGCCGAGCAACGCCAGGACCGATGGAAGCAGGGTCATCGCGGCGAAGATCGACATCAGCGTGACGAGGATCGAGCCGGCCGCCAGGCTGCGGAAGATGTTCGTCGGCAGGATGAACATGCCGAGCAGGGCGAGGACCACCGTCATGCCACTGAAGAAGACGGCCCGGCTCGCCGTCGCGCCGGCGGCGCCGATGGCTTCCAGCTTGGGGTACCCCTTCTTCCGCTCCTCGCGGAACCGGGACACGATGAATAGCGAGTAGTCGATCCCGACGGCCAGCCCGATCATCGAGATCATCTGGGCGACGAACAGGTTGAACTCGACGAGCTGACCGATCAGTGCCACGAGCCCGAGCGCGACCGCGATCGCGACGACCGCCATCACGATCGGCACCAGCGCCGCCACGATCGCGCCGAACACGACGACGAGGACGATCAGAGCGGCCATGATCCCGATCGACTCGCCGCTCCGTGCGTCCTCCTCGGCGATCTCGGAGAAGTCGGCGAACAAGGTCGCCTGTCCCGCGAGCTGGGTCGTGAAGCCGTCCGCTCCGTGCTCCTCGAGGGTGGCGCGGAGCTCCTCGACGGTCTCGATCTCCTCGTCCTCGATCGCGACGGGGATCAGGGTCGCGGTGCCGTCGCGGGACACGAGCCCGGCCGCCTGCTCCGGAGCGGCCTCGGCGACGTCGTAGTACGTCGCGGGCGGCTCGGCCACGATGCCCTCGAGCGAGGCGAGGGCGCCCTGGAGTTCGGTGACGTAGGCGCGGAACGCGGGGTCATCGACCCCGGCGCCGTCCGGGGACGACACGATCACGTACTCCGTCCCGGCCCCGGCGCTGCGGGCCCCGAAACGCTCGTCGATCAGCTCCTGGGCCCTGACCGACTCGGGTCGGTTCGTGAACGCGATGTCGTTGTTCAGCACGCCGCCGAGCAAGGTGGAGGCGGTGGCGCCGGCCGCGACGACGAGGACCACCCACGTGATCACCACCCGCCACGGGTGTCGGCTGCTCGCTCGGGCCAGGGTCTCCGGGTTGATCCGCATCTCGAGCTCCCCTCTGCAGGACCTTGCGTGTCGTACGCCGTATGCTTACGATGTACGGCGAGTCTACTTATACGCCGTAAGGTGTCAACCCCCCGAGCGCATCACTCGCAGGGAAAGGGAGGATGAACGAACGGTGGCGACCAGGACGAGGGAGCCGCTCACCCGGGAGCGCGTGATCGAGGCCGCGCTCCGCGTGATGGACGACGAGGGCTTGGAGGCCGTCTCGATGCGCCGGATCGCCCGCGAGGTCGGGGTCGAGGCGATGTCGCTCTACCACCACGTCGAGGACAAGGAGGATCTCCTCGACGGCATCTGCGAGCGCGTGATGGCGGACTTCGAGTTCCCGGAGCAGGGGGACGACTGGGCCGAGAACTGTCGACGGGGAGCCCGATCCTGGCGGCGCCTGCTGAAGAAGCACCCCAACGTGATGCGGCTCTTCGCCGAGGAACGCGGCCCCATCCGCTCGGTCGACTCGATGCGGCCGACGGAGTTCGCGCTCCGGCTGCTGCGGAGCGCGGGACTCTCCGACCGGGACGCGGCCCAGGCCTTCCACGCCTTCGGCGGATACATCCAGGGGTTCGTGATGATGGAGAACGGCTCGATCGCCGGGGGAGCCGATCCGGAGCACGCGAAGGCGCACGCGGCGCTCGCCGCCGCCCTCCCCGAGGAGTTCGATGCGCTCCAGGCGGTGGCGCCGTACTTCCTCGAGTGCGACACGGACGAGCAGTTCGAGTTCGGGCTCGACCTGCTGATCCGTGGGCTCGGCGCCAAGGTCGGCGCGTCGCCCGGGGCCGGCGGGCAGGAACCTCCTCGGACGGGCTGAACGTCCAACGCGGGTTCGCCGATACCGGCCCAGAGACCGGAGGCTTCCATGAGGATCCGAACCGCCGCGACGACGATCACGACCCTGCTCGTCCTGGCCGCCTGCGCCGACGCCCCGTCCAACGGGGCGGGGAACGGCGACGGGATCGCCCACAGCGCAGCCCCGAACCACGTGCTCGTCCGCGTCTCGATGGAGGGCGGATTCGTGCCCGTGGACTGGACGTACACGAACCTGCCGACCTTCAGCCTCTACGGAGACGGCACGATCGTCGCTCCCGGGGCGCAGATCGCGATCCATCCCGGGCCGGCGCTGCCCGCGATCTCTTCCCGATCGGTCGACGAGGCGGGGATCCAGGCGGTCGTCCGCGAGGCGCTCGACGCGACCGCGGATCTCCCGACCGATCTCGACGACATGGGCATGGTGACGATCGCCGATGCGCCGACCACCGTGATCTCGATCTCGGTGGACGAGGTCGATCGGACCGTGCGCGTCTACGCGCTCGGCGAGATGACCGACCGCCCAGACGGGATGCCGGAAGACGTGTTCCGGGCGCGGCAGGACCTCCAGGCGCTCGTGACGAAGCTGACCGGTCTCGCCGAGTGGTTGCCGGCGGGGTCGCTCGGGGCCGAGGCCGCGTACGAGTCCTCTCGTGCTCGCCTGATCCTCCCGGACGAGCGCGGCGCCGACGACCTTCCGCACGAGGAGATCGCCTGGCCGCTCACGGAGCCCCTCGCCACGTTCGGCGAGCCCGCCGGGGTCGCGGGTTACCGCTGCGGCGTCGTGGCGGGAGACGACTGGATCACCGTGCGGGCCGAGGCGAGCAGAGCGGATCAGCTCACCCCGTGGGTCGACGACGGCTCCACGTACACGATCCTGTTCCGGCCGCTCCTCCCCGACGAGACCGGCTGCTGATCCGGCGCCGCCTCGACGCGCCGGGCTGCCGATCGGGTGGGCTGCGGCGCAGCCTGAACGGCCGGTCAAGTCTCCGTCCCGTCGAGCCGATGCTTTTCTGAGAGCGCCGCCTGCCGCGGTCGCTGTATCGACCCTTGAGGAAGGACGCCGACGTGACATCGGGGGACGTGACCTCGGCCCGAGCGGGCTCGTTCCCGCCGTCGTCCGCCGCGGACGGTGAGCCCCGCGAGCTCGAGCTCCGATACCGGGGGATCATCGATCATCTCCCCGCCGTGGTCTACGTCGACTCGGTCCGCGAGGGCGAACCGATGATCGACGTGAGCCCCGGGGTGATCGATCTCCTGGGCATCCCACGGGAAGCCTTCCTGAGCCGGGCGTACGCCTGGTCCGACGCGATCCATCCGGACGACCTCGAGCGGGTCCTGGCGGAGAGCGAGCGGTCCGTGATCACCGGCGAACCGTTCAGGATCGAGTACCGCGTGATCCACCCCGACGGCCGAACGGTGTGGGTCCGTGAGGACGCCGTCCTGGTCCAGGACGAGGTGGGACGTCCCCTCCACTGGATCGGGACGATGCTCGACGTCACGGAGCTGATGCGGACGCAGGCGGAGCTCCACGAGGCGAGGTCGAAGTACGGCGCGCTCGTGGAGCAGATCCCCGCGATCGTGTACGTGGACGCCGCCGACGAGGACATGTCCACGACCTACGTGAGCCCTCAGATCCACGAGATCCTCGGCTACACCGCCCAGGAGTACATCGAGGACCCGAGGCTCTGGGAGCGGATCCTCCATCCAGACGACCGCGAGGACGCCGTGGCGACCTACCTGCGGGCCCGCGAGTCGGGCGGCCCGTTCGTGTTCGAGTACCGCCTGCTGGCCCGTGACGGCCGGACCGTGTGGTTCCGGGACAGCGCGATCGTCCTCACCGACGCCGCCGGTCGGCCGGAGTCGATCCAGGGCGTGATGCTCGACATCACCGATCGCAAGCTCGCCGAGGAGCAGATCGCGTTCCTCGCGTACCACGACAAGCTGACCGGCCTCCCGAACCGCACGATGTTCGACGAGCTCCTCGACCTGGCGATCGCGCGCGCCGATCGACACGACCTCGGCGTCGCCGTCGTGATCCTGGACCTCGACGACTTCAAGCTCGTGAACGACTCGCTCGGTCACGACGCCGGCGACTCGCTGCTGGTGCAGCTCGCGCGTCGCCTCGGCGAGGCGACGCGCGAGACCGACCTCGTCGCCCGTCCGGGGAGCGACGAGTTCCTCCTGCTCCTCGCGGACCTCGACCGGACGCCCGCCTCGCCCGGGGGGCACGAGAGCGCGTCCGTCGCGGCGGAGTCCGTCGCCCTCCGGATCCAAGAGGCGCTCCGTCGACCGTTCACGATCGGCGAGACCGAGCTCTACGTGTCGGCGAGCCTGGGGCTCAGCCTGTTCCCCGACGACGCGTCGGACGCCGCAACGCTGATGAAGAACGCGGAGACCGCGATGTTCCGTTCGAAGCGTTCCGGCCCGGGCGGGTACGTGCTCCACGCGAAAGAGGACGCGGACTCGACCATCCGCCTCTCCCTGTCGACGCGCCTGCGCCGCGCCGTCGAACTGGAGCAATGGATGCTCCACTACCAGCCCCTGATCGACCTCCGGACCGGCCAGATGGACGGCGTGGAGGCGCTGATCCGATGGCCGGAGCCGAACGGTGGACTCGTGCCGCCCGGGGACTTCATCCCGCTGGCGGAGGAGATGGGCCTGATCGTGGCGATCGGCTCGTGGGTCGTGGACGAGGTCTGCCGGCAGGATCGGCGATGGCGCGAGGAGGGTCTCGACCTGAACGTGTCCTTCAATCTCTCCCCGCGTGAGCTCTGGCAGCACGCGGTCGCCGACCGGATCGTCGAGCCGATCATCGCGTCCGGGATGGACCCGAGCCGCGTCACGGTCGAGATCACCGAGTCGATGGCGATGACCGATCCGGACCGGACGCTCGGGATCCTCCATGAACTGCACGCGCGCGGCGTGAAGCTCGCGATCGACGACTTCGGGACCGGCTACTCCTCGCTCGCGCGGCTCCGGTACCTGCCGGTCAACGTGCTCAAGATCGACCGGTCGTTCGTGCGGGATCTCGATCGCGACGAACAGAACGCCAGCATGGTCTCGGCGATGGTCGCGCTCGCCGCGAACCTCGGCATGACGGCCCTCGCCGAAGGCATCGAGACCGAGGCCGAGTGGCGGGCGGTCGTCGAGCGAGGATGCACGCGCGGCCAGGGGTTCTTCTTCTCACGCCCCGTGCCGGCGGAGGAGATCGTCGCGATCCACCGGCGCGCCGGCCTGCGGGTCGTCGAGGGCGGCGCGGCCGGCTGAGGTTCAGCGCCGGCGGCGCGGGCGCAGCCCGCTCCGCTTCCCCTTCGCGCCGCCGCTGAACACGACACGCGGCGGTGCCACCTTCATCCCCTCCTGCTCGAACTCCGCGTGGAGGTCCAGCCGCGCGGCCATCCGGCTCACGTCGCCCAGCTGCTCGGGCGTGACGAACGTGATGCTCGTGCCGGACCGGCCCGCCCGGGCGGTGCGGCCGACCCGGTGGACGTAGCCCTTGTCGTCATTGGGCGGGTCGTAGTTCACGACGAGCGTGATCCGCTCGAGGTCGAGCCCGCGGGCGGCCACGTCCGTCGCGACGAGGAGTCCCACGTGGCCCTCCTCGAACCGGTGGAGCGCCCGCTCCCGCGCCTGCTGGGTCATGTCCCCGTGCATCGAGACGACCGGGACCCCTTCGGCGCGGAGCTGCCGCGCCAGGTGGTCGACGGCTCGCTTCGTGTTCACGAAAACGAGGGTCGAGCCCGGCTCCTCCGAGGCCAGCCGAGCGAGCGTGGCCACCTTCTCGTGCGGAACGACCGGCATGAACCGGTGGTCCGCCTCCTCGACGAAGCGGACCGTCAGCGGGCCGACCTCGTGCCGCATCGGATCGCGCGTGTAGACCTCGGCGATCCGGCCGACCGCGCCGTCGAGGGTCGCCGAGAAGAACATCGTCTGACGATCCTTCGGGAGCCGCCGGACGATGCGGTCGACCTGTGGCTGGAACCCCATGTCCAGCATCCGGTCGGCCTCATCCAGGACGAGGATCCGAACGCCGTCGAGGCGCACGATCCCGCGCTCGACGAGGTCATCCAGGCGCCCCGGGGTGGCGATCAGGATGTGCGCGGACCCCACGCCCTTCGATTGCTCGCGCACCCGCGTCCCGCCGTAGACGGCCATGACCTTGAGGTCGCGGGCGCGGGCGATGTCCTCGAACTCGTCGCTCACCTGCTGGGCGAGCTCGCGGGTCGGGGTGAGGACGAGCGCGACGGGACGCCGATCCGCCGACGGCTGGACCTGATCGACGATCGGGATCGCGAACCCGAGGGTCTTGCCGGAGCCCGTCTTCGAGCGGGCCAAGGTGTCGCGCCCCGACGTGGCGTCCTCGATCACCATCACCTGGATCGGGAAGGGGGTCTCGATCCCGCGCGCGGCCAGCGCGCGGGCCACCTCGTCCGATACGCCCAGCTCGCGGAAGGTCGTCACCACTCGTTCTCCGGTGACGAGCCTACCCCTCCGTCCGCGGCCGTCATCGTCCTTCCGGGTAGGCTCGGTTCCGACCGACCGCGACCCGAGGAGCATCCGTGGACGACCGCATCGAACGCTGGAACGAACTCGCCGCCCAGCTGGGCATCGACAGCATCCGCTCGACCACCGAGGCGGGCTCGGGCCACCCGACGTCGTCGCTCTCGGCCGCCCACCTCGTGGCCGTGTTGTTCGCGGACCACCTCCGGACCGACCTGGGCGATCCGAAGAGCCCCGCGAACGATCGGTTCCTCCTGTCCAAGGGTCACGCGGCGCCGGTGCTGTACGCGGCGCTGAAGGCCGTGGGGGCGATCGACGACGTGACGATGATGACCCTGCGCCGGTTCGGCTCGCCCATCCAGGGCCACCCCGCGCCGGGTCCGGAGCTCCCCTGGGTCGAGGCGGCGACGGGGTCGCTCGGGCAGGGGCCTGCGATCGGACTCGGCATGGCGCTCGCGATGCGCCTCGACGACAGCCCGGCCCGGGTCTGGGTCCTGCTCGGCGACTCGGAGTCCGCGGAGGGCTCCGTCTGGGAGGCGTTCGAGTCGGCGGCCTATCACCGCGTCACGAACCTCGCGTGCATCCTGGATCTGAACCGGCTGGGCCAGCGGGGACCGACGATGCACGGGCGGGACGCGGACGCGTTCCTCGCGAGGGGACGAGCCTACGGCTGGCACACGATCGCGATCGACGGCCACGACGTCGCCGCGATCGACGGCGCGTACCGGGAAGCGGCCGAGCAGGACCGTCCGACGCTGATCGTGGCGCGCACCGTGAAGGGCCACGGCGTGTCCGAGGTCGCCGACCAGGAGGGCTGGCACGGGAAGGCGATGCCGCCGGACATGGCGGAGCGCGCGATAGCGGAGCTCGGCGGCGTTCGGTCGATCACGATCACGCCACCGAAGCCGGAGCCGTGGATGGCGGCGAGCGAGGCCCCGCCGGCCGGCGCGCCGGCGCCGACCTACGCCGACCCGATCCCGACCCGGAAGGCGTTCGGCGAGACCCTGGCATGGCTCGCGGGCGAGCGCCCCGACCTCGTGGTCCTGGACGGCGAGGTCGGGAACTCCACGCACACGGAGGACGTGGAAGCCGTCGCCCCCGATCACTTCATCCAGATGTACATCGCCGAGCAGGTGATGATCGGCGCCCAGACCGGGCTCGCCGCGCTCGGGAAGACCGCGTTCGCGGCGACGTTCGGCGCGTTCGTGACGCGGGCCTACGACCAGATCCGCATGGCCTCGATCGGTCGGGCCGACCTCCGGCTGTGTGGCTCCCACGCGGGCGTCTCGATCGGCGAGGACGGCCCGTCGCAGATGGCGTTGGAGGACCTGGCGGCGCTGCGGGCGGTCAACGGCTCCACGGTCCTGTACCCCGCCGACGGGACCGCGACCGTGCACCTCGTGCGCGCGATGGCGGACCGCTCTGGGATCTCGTACCTGAGGACGACACGCGAGGCCACGCCGATCCTGTACGGCGCGGACGAGACGTTCCCGATCGGTGGATCGAAGACCGTCCGCGACGGATCCGACGTGACGCTCGTGGGCGCGGGGATCACGCTGCACGAGTCGCTCCGCGCCGCCGACCGGCTCGCCGAGGACGGGATCACGGCGCGGGTGCTCGACTGCTACAGCGTCAAGCCGATCGACGCGGCGGCGCTGCGCGCCGCCGCCTCGGAGACCCGGCTGCTGGTGGTCGTGGAGGACCACCGGATCGAGGGCGGCCTCGGCGACGCCGTCCTCGACGCCCTCGCGAGCTCGGGCGCGACGACGGCCCCCGTGCGCAAGCTCGCGGTCGCGGACATGCCGGGCTCGGGCACCCCCGAGGAGCTTCGCGCGTGGGCCGGCATCGATGCCGACGCGATCGTCCGCGCGGTGACGTCGGGGCTGGCCTGAGCCTGGCCGCCGGCCCTACCCGGCGGCCTGCCGTACCGGCAGGCCCCCGTACGACAGCGCGATGATCTCCTCCGGCGGGACGGCCTTCGAGAAGTAGAAGCCCTGGCCCAACACGCAGCCGTGCGCGAGCAGGAACTCGAGCTCCTGCTCGCTCTCGATCCCCTCCGCGAGCGTCGTGACGCCGAGGCCACGGGACAGCTCGAGGAACGCGGCCACGATGCTCTGGTTCTGAGGATCGACGTCCACGCCGTGGACGAACGAGCGGTCGATCTTCAGCACGTCGACCGGCATCGTCCGGATGCGGGCCAGCGACGAGTACCCCGTGCCGAAGTCGTCGATCGCGATCCGGAGCCCGCCGGCGTGGAGGTCCTCGAGGATCCCCTGCGCGCGGTCCGGGTCGGTCATCGCGGAGGACTCGGTGATCTCCACCACGACCGAGGAGGGATCGAGCCCGGCCTCGTGGATCCGCGTGAGGATCCCGCTCGCCAGATCGGGCTGCCAGAACTGCCTCGGCGACAGGTTGAAGCTGATCGTGAGATCGATGTCCAGCTCGCGCCAGGCGCGGGCCTGGTACACGAACTCGCGAACGACCCAGTCCCCGATCGGCTCGATCAACCCCAGCTCCTCGGCGACCGGGATGAAGTCCCCCGGTGAGACCAGCGTTCCGTCCGGCTCGATCCAGCGGATCAGCGCCTCCACGCCGGTCATGCGGCGGCTCGCGAGGTCGAGGATCGGCTGGTAGTGGAGGGTCCAGCGCTGATTCTCCACGGCCTTGCGGAGACGCGTGACGAATCGGAGCTTCGCGGAGGGGTCGAGCGCGCCGCGGTCCGACACCACGTACGTGTTCCCACTCTTCTTGGACTCGAGCATCGCGGCCTCCGCGTTCCGGAGGAGGCCGCCGGCCTCGTCCCCGTCCTGGGGGAACAGGCTGATCCCGATCGAGGCGGAGACGTACAGCTCGGTGACCCCCGCGCGGACCGGCACGGCGAGCGAGTCGAGGATCCGCTGGGCCGAGGACTCGGCCCGCGCGACCGCCGTCTCGATGTCGTCTCCGTCGCGCTCGAGGTCGGCCAGGAGCAGGAGGAACGTGTCCCCGGACCGTCTCGCGACGAGGTCGGTCTCCCGCAGGACCTCGCGGAGCCGTCCCGCCACCACGATCAGGACCTCATCGCCCGCCGGGCGGCCGAGGGAGTCGTTCACGAGCCGGAAGTCGTCGATGTCGACGCACAGGACGGCGACGGAGTCGCCGTGGTGGCGCGCTCGCGAGACCGACAGCTCGAGGAACTCCTCGAACATCGCGCGCGTCGGCAGCCCGGTGAGCTCGTCGTGGTAGGTGAGGAACGCGACCTTGTCGTCCCCGCGCCTGCGCTCGGAGACGTCGAGCATCACGCCGAGCGAGAACGTGGGCACGCCGCGTTCGTCGCGGACCACCCTCGCCTCGTCCTGGATCCAAACCAGGCGGCCGTCCCTCCGATAGACGCGGTAGTCGAGGGAGAACGGCTCACCCGTCTCGTTGTGACGTTGATTCTCCGCGACGGCACGGGCGCGGTCCTCAGGGTGGACGATCCGCAGCCAGAGATCCGGGTCGTTGATCCACTCGCTCGGGGGATAGCCCAGGACGTCTTCGACCTGCGGGCTGATGAACAACGTGGACGCGGCGTCGTCGAGCGCGTCGATGTACGTGACCGCCGGCACGTGCTCGACGATCGAGCGGTATCGGTCGTGCATGATCTCCTCGGCGGAGACCTGGCGCTCGCGCTGGACGTCGGCCGCGATCCGGTCGGCGACGCCGTGGAGGAGCTCGATCTCTCCGGCGGTCCACGATCGACCGGCCTCGCAGTCGTCGGCCGCGAGGTAGCCCCACCAGCCGTCGGTGAGGAAGATCGGGACGGCGAGGATCGAGGTCGTCCCCTCGCTCGCGAGCACCCGTCGCTCCGGCTCCGGAAGCTCCGTGACCCGTCCGGTCAGCACCTGCCGGTCGCCCAGCACCTCGATCCAGCGCGTGAAGTCCGGCGAGTACGGGTGGAGCTTCGTACCGGGCATGTCGAAGAGCCCTCGCACGCCGTCCCCTCGCCACTCCGCCGCCAGGTTCATCCACAGCCGGCCCTCCGTGTCCCGCACGTTCTCGAACACGTAGACGCGATCGGCCGCCAGCTCCCGTCCGACGTCGGCGATCCGCTCCGACAGGGGCAGGGTCGTGGGCGCCACCGGGTCCGCCGACCGGGCGACGGCGTGGGAGGAACGACCGAGCGCGTCCATCCCCCAGCTATCGGCGGTCCTCGATGGCCTCTTGAAGCGGGGATCGGGCCCCCGCCTGTTACCCTTCCTGGCTCATGCCCGACTACAAGGAAGTCCTGCACGAACGCCTCTTCGTCCGGGTCCCCGGCACCGACAAGCTGCGGAAGACCGCCGCGTCGCGCCTGAAGCACCTCATGGCGAACGGCTGGCGCGAGATCGAGCGCAAGCAGCAGCCGGACCACGTCTGGGTCCGCTTCGAACGGACCGGGCATGCCCCGATGCGAGCGAGGCTTCCCAAGCGGGCCCCCGAGATCCAGATCGAGCGCCGGCCCCGTCGCGACAACCGCGGCGGTCCGTTCCGGGGCGGTCGGCGCTAAGCGGCCCCAGACCTCCCTGCTGCGGGCCTTCGGGGCCTGCCGGATATCCTTCGGTCGGTGGCTCCTCGGCCGAACATCATTCGGGTAAACTGCCCTCGAGCCGCACGGACCCGTGCCGGCCGCATCCCTCAGACCGGAGCGACGATGAGCGTCGAGTTCATCACCCAGACGGCACGACCGGGCCACCGCGATGCCCAGGCGCACGCGGCTGAGCAGCCGTTCACGTATCCGCTCGTGCGGCCCTACGTCGAGCCGGACTGGACGCGCCTCCCGGGCTATCGCGACGTCACCGTGGATCAGTGGGAGTCGGCGCAATGGCAGCGCGCGCACACCGTCAAGAACCTGAAGGAGTTCAGGGCGGCGCTCGGCGATCATCTCGACGACGACCTCCTCGGCGACATCGAGCGTGACCAGCAGGAGCGCGCCACGATGTCGATGCTCCTGCCCCCGCAGATGATCAACACGATGGACGAGCAGGATCTGCGATCCGACGCGGTCCGACGCTACATGGCGCCCGCGTTCTCCGACCGAGACACCGAGTTCCCCTCCCATCCCTTCGCCTCCCGTGATTCCCTCCACGAGGCCGACATGTGGGCGGTGGAGGGCCTCACGCACCGGTACCCGACGAAGGTGCTCGCCGAACTGATCCCGACGTGCCCGCAGTACTGCGGACACTGCACCCGGATGGATCTCGTCGGCAACGACACCGTCCAGGTGCTCAAGTACAAGTTCGAGGCGAAGCAGCACGAGCGCTGGGACGCGATGCTCGACTACCTCCGCCGGACGCCGAGCGTGCGCGACGTGGTGGTGTCCGGCGGCGACATGGCCAACGTCCCCGTCAAGCGACTCGAGTCGTTCGTGATGGCGTTGCTCGACATCGAGAACGTCCGGGACATCCGCCTCGCGACGAAGGGCCTGATGGGGATCCCGCAGCACTTCCTGCAGGACGAGGTCAAGGACGCCGCCGAGCGGATGGCCTCGCGGGCGAACGGGCGTGGGGTCGACATCGCCGTGCACACGCACGTGAACGCCGCGCAGCAGGTGACGCCGCTCGTGGGCAGGGCCACGAAGGTCTTCCTCGATGCCGGGTTCCGCGACGTGCGCAACCAGGGGGTCCTGCTCCGCGGCGTGAACACGACGCCGCAGCAGCTCCTGGAGCTCTGCTTCATGCTCCAGGACCACGCGAAGATCCTGCCCTACTACTTCTACATCTGCGACATGATCCCGGGCGCGGAGCATTGGCGGACCGCCGTCTGGGAGGTGCAGGACCTCCAGCACGCGATCATGGGGTACCTCCCGGGGTTCGCGACGCCGCGGATGGTCGTCGACGTTCCCTTCGTGGGCAAGCGCTGGGCCCACCAGGTCGCGGCGTACGACCGCGTACGGGGGATCTCGAGCTGGACGAAGAACTACCGGACCGGCATCGAGGGCGAGGATCCGGACGCCTTCACTCGCCGGTACCACTACTACGACCCGATCTCGACGCTCCCGGAGGAAGGCAGAGCGTGGTGGCGGGAGCGGATCGCGGAGGGCGTCGACGAGCTGCTCGCCGAGCTGCAACCGCAGGACGCGTAGCCCACGGGTGGGCACGCCGAGGCGGCCCGCTCGATAGACTCCGCCAGCATGTCCGGGGTGACCAGACGGCGCTTCCTCGGCGGGAGCATCGCGGGCGTCATCATGTCGGTGGTCGCCGCGTGCACGGGGCGCCGGGAGCCCCGGGCCGCTCTGGACCCGATCGTGTTCCCGACGGAGCCGGCGGTCGGCGCCTCCACCGAGCTCGTGTCGCGGGTCCCGAGCCGCTGGCCGATCAAGCGCGTGATCTACGTGATGCAGGAGAACCGCAGCTTCGACCACGTCCTCGGGGCCGTGCCCGGCGTCGACGGCGCGACGACGGGCAACCGGCTCGGCGAGGAGGTCCCGCTGGTCCGATGCCCCCAATGGCTGCCGGGCGACCTGCCGCACAACTACCGCGCCGCACACGATTCGATCAACGGTGGGCGGATGGACAACTTCGTCCTCCCCGACTTCGAGGATCCCGAGCTCGCGGCGGTGGCGGACGCCTACGCCTACTCGCAGCTCCATCGCGACGACGTGCCGAACTACTGGCACTGGGCCGAGCGCTACGTCGTGTGCGATCGCTTCTTCGCCTCGGTACCCGGTCCGTCCTTCCCGAACCACCTGTTCTTCGTCGCCGGCGACGCCGGCGGCATCTACGACAACCCCGAGAAGGCGGGGAGCGTGCCGTTCCCGGGCGGGGGGAGATGGAAGAGTTGGGGTTGCGACGCGCGCGAGGAAGCGTTCGTCAACGTGCTCGGCCACGACGGCCGCATCTCGACGATGCGGCCGTGCCTGGAACAAGGGACGGTGGGCGACCAGCTCGAGGACGCCGGGATCCCGTGGGCGTACTACTCCGCTCAGCCGTACCAGAGCGGGTACATCTGGAACGCCTACGCCGCCTTCCCGAGCATCCGCACGACGGACGTCTGGACCCAGCGCATCCGGCCGACGGATCAGCTCCTCGAGCACATCCGGGAGAATGCGTTGCCGGCCGTCACGTGGGTCACTCCCGTCTACCCGCTGTCCGACCATCCCGCATGGAGCTCCTCACACGCCCACAACTGGCTCACCGACCTCGTGAACGCGGTGATGGAGAGCGAGATGTGGGAGCACACCGCGATCTTCATCACGTGGGACGAGTGGGGCGGGTTCTACGACCACGTGGTCCCGCCGAAGCCCGACGCGATCGGCATGGGCATCCGCGTGCCGATGGTCGTGATCTCGCCGTTCGCGAAGGAGGGCTACATCGACAGCGAGGTGGGCGAGTTCTCGTCCCCGCTCAAGTTCATCCAATCGAACTGGGGCCTGGAGCACCACACGGCCCGGATCGTGGGGACCCACGACTTCGCGCACGTCTTCGACTTCGAGCGTGGGCCGAGGTCGCCGGAGCCCCAGCCGAGGGCGGACGCGATCGGCGTGCCCGAGGAGCATCCCGGGGACGACCCGAGCTGGCCCGACCGGTTCCGGACCGGGTAGCGCGGCGTCGCTGCTAGGGTCCGGGCGTGAGCCGCACGCTGACCGTGCTGTCCGCGCAGGTCGCGCCGGTGCCATGGGACCCGCCCGCGACCGTGGACAAGTTCGAGGACCACGTGCGGGTCGCCCGTCGCGCGTTCCCCGACGTCGACCTGATGATCTTCCCCGAGCTCTACCTGACCGCAGTGGACGGCTTCACGTCGGGCGGGACCGGGGACTGGGAACGTCGCGTCGCCGAAGAGATCCCCGGCCCGCTCACGGACCGCGTAGGGAAGATCGCGGCCCGGGCCAAGCGCTGGATCATCGCGGGATCGATCAACGAGCGCCGTGGCCGGAGGTTCCACAACACAGCGATCGCGTTCTCCCCCGACGGGGAGCTCGCCGCCGTCTACCGGAAGCTCTTCCCCTGGCGCCCCTACGAGTCGGTGGACCCTGGTGCCGACCCCGCGCCCGTGTTGCGGATCCCTGGCAAGGGCGGCGTGGGCCTGATGATCTGCTACGACGGGTGGTTCCCGGAGGTCGCCCGCGGGCTCGCGCTGGGAGGCGCCGATCTGATCGCGCAGCCCTCCGCGACGACGACGCCGGATCGAGAGGAAGAGGTCGTCCTCGCGCGAGCGAACGCGATCGTGAACCAGGTCTACCTCTTCAACCCGAACATGATCTCCACGCTCGGCCCGGGCCGGAGCGTCGGTGTCGATCCCGAGGGCCGCGTGCTGTTCGAGGGGGGCGGACGTGAGGAACTCTTCGTCGAGGTGATCGACCTTGAACGGGTCGAGGAGATCCGTCGACGCGGGACCCGCGGGATCACGCGGCCGTTCCAGCACTTCCTGGACGGTCCGAGGGACGCGGTGTTGAAGCCCTATCGAGCGCGCCGCACCACGTAGCCGGCGACGGCGAGCATACCCAACGCGCCTGCGACCGCCGCGCCGCCCCACACCCACCTCCCGGCCCCACCCGTCTCCAACGGTGCGGCCGGGGGCGGCGACTCGGCGCCGACCACGAGGGGCTCGGTGGGGCGCCCGTCTCCCAGGAAGTCGCACGTTCGCTCGTTCCGGACCATCACGGTCCAGCGGAGCTCCTCCAGCCCCGGCGAGGTGCCCGTGAGGTCCTCGTCGTCGCTCAGCGTCCTCCCCGGCACCTGGATCGTCATCGATCGCCCCGCGACGATCGGTGGGTTGAACACGTTCTGCGCCCGCTCGGGGAGCAGGAGGATCTCGGTCCGATGGTGGACCGTGGCGTCGACGCGGACCAGGCGGTTCACGTTGCGGTAGTAGCCGAACGTGAACCCGCGGACCCCGGGGTCGTGGATCGCGATGTCGACGCGGAAGGGGTGTCCCGCGGCGTCCGGCACGACCAGCGGCTCCGCGAACGTGAGCTTCCATCGAGCCGACGTGCCGAGCTCGACGATCTCGCCGCGGGCCTCGACCAGGTCGGGCGCGACGCCCGCGCCGGCGCCGGCGCAGCCCGTGACGTCGTCGCGGGGGTCCGCCGCCGCGACCAGGATCGGCGCGAGCGCCACCACGAACCAGCGGCGGGCGCGCCGGGTGCCCATCACGAGCTCGGGCAGTCCCGCGGCGGGATGATCAGCGGGTCGGGTCGAGGCTCCTGCTCGAAGTCGAACGCGCCCGACAGCGGGTCGGCGCGCCGGTCGCGCTCGGTCATCGGCTTCAGGCCGTGGAGGTCCTCGATGAAGCGGAGGACGGACGAGAATTCGTAGACGGTGCTATCGATCGACCCACCCTCGGGATTGTCACCGCGCACCGTCCACGGCGAGATGATCAGCGCGGGAGTCCGCGGACCCAGCCCCATGATGTCGTAGTGCGGCGGCGGCTCGTGATCGTAGAACCCACCGAAGTCGTCCCACACGATCACGATCGCGGTGTTCGGCCAGAACTCGCTTCGCATCACGGCGTTGATGTGCTCGACGGTCCAGTTCTCCCCCTCGCACACGTTCGTCATCGAGCCCGGGTGCTCGTTCGGATGACCCTCCGGCGGGATCAGCCACGAGACCGCCGGCAACCGCCCCTGCCGCACATCGTTCAGGAACCGCTCCGGAGGCTGGACCTTCTGCCACATCGGACCGTTCCGGACGTGGCGGATCGCCTGCAACGCGTTCATCCACTGATCCGCGTTGGCGTAGTACTTCCAGCTGATGCCGTTGCGCTCCAACCGGTCCGGGAGGACGCGGATGTCGATGCACGTCGAGGTCGATTCCCAGTAGGCGGCGATCCGGACGAGCTGCGCCGGAACCTCGTCGGTGATGTTCTCCTCGAGCTCCATGATCGTCGCGATGTCCTGATCCGTGAGGTCCTCGATCGGGAACCGCTTCGTGATCTCCTGCGGATCGTCGCAGTAGTTGCCCGGCGTGTCCGTGGTCGTCTTGTTGTCGACGATCCCGTACGCCTGGGCGGCGACCGTGTAGAGGTGCTCGGGGAAGGTCGGCCCGTACATCGACGTGAAGAACATGTCGGCGAGCACGAACCGATCGGCGTACGCCCAATACGCCGGCAACGTCTCGCGCGAGTGTTGGGTGTACCCCGTCATGTCCTCGCCGAGCGGGACGCAGTTGTACCCGTTCATCTTCCCACCGTTGATCGAGTACAGGCCGGGTGCGAACGCGTGCCCGAGATCGTGTGGCAGGACGAGCGGCGCGTCGGTCAGCGGAACGACCGGCCCGTCCTGGAACCTCGTGGCGCCGCAGTCCTGGATCGTCCCCCCCTCGGTCGCGCCGTTCGCGCCCGGGTACGAGCCGAAGTAGTGGTCGAAGGAGCGGTTCTCCTTCACGAGGAAGATCACGTGCTCGATCGGGTTGCCGCCGTCGTCGGGTCCGGGCGACGCGGACGGGCTTTCACCAGGCTCGTCCGTCTGCGGTTCGTCCCCGGTGCCGTCGTCGGCTCGCTCGGTGCCCGCCGACGGCCAGAACTGCCACGTGAGGACCGCGGTGAGTGCGATGAGGAGCGCCCCGAAGGTCTGACGGCGTTGACGCACGCGACCGCGGCGGACTGGTCGGAGGATCGGACCCGGGCGCACGCGACCAGTCTATCCAGGGGTCCCGATGCGACCGGGCAGGGCGCGCTCGAGCTGTGCCCGGAGCCGGAGCAGGACGGTCGCGTACCGTGGGTCGCGGGCCCTGTTGTCGAGCTCCCACGGGTCCCCCGGGCCGATCGCCCCGCCGAGGTCGTACAGCTCCTCGGACCCGTCGCCGTAGCGGATCAGCTTGAGATCGGCCGTGCGGACGGCGATCCACGCGGGGATCCGGTCGTCGCCGACCCACTCGAGGAAGACCCGGCCGCCGCGCGGTTCGATCCCTCCGCCGATCCCCGGTGCGACCCACCCGGCGAACGGGACGCCGTCCTGGTCGCCCGGCGGGGCCACGCCTGCGAGGCGAAGCACCGTCGGCGCGAGGTCGACGATCGAGACGAGCGGCGGTGGCCGGGGCCCGGCCCACGGTGACAGGACGGCCATCGGGATCCGGACGCAGGCCTCGTACGGGCACGTCTTCCCCACCCACCGATGCTCGCCGAACGAGTACCCGTTGTCGGCCAGCACGAAGATCACGGTCTCGTCCCCGCGATCGCCGAGGGCGGCCACGATCGCGCGGAGCGCCTCGTCCACCGCGAGCAGCGTGCGGTCCGCGCGGGAGCGGTCGACGCGCCAGGCGGCGCGCTGCGCGGCGCTCGGCGCGGGCAGCGAGCGCACCCACGCGGGAGCGCCACGAAGCGCGCCGGCCACGTTCGGGGGCTCGGGACGTGGGGCGACGTCGGCGGCGGCGTGTCGCGCCGCCGCTTCCCACGGCGTGTGCGGGGCGCTCGGGGCGAACACGAGGAAGAACGGCCGCGCGGTCGGCGCGGCGCGCACGAACCGGACCGCGTGCTCGGCGAGCCAGTCGGTCGCGTACCGCCGGACGGAAACCGGGGATCCCTGCACGACCGCGGGGAAGTCCCGATACACGCTGCGATCGCCGGTCGTGCCCTTCGCGACGAAGCGATCCCAACCGGGAGGCACGTACGGGAGCCGACCGAACGGATACCGGTTCAGGTACTTCCCGACCAGCCCGGTGTGATAGCCCGCGCCATGCAGACGGGTCGCCAGGGTGTCGGTCTCGTCGAACTTGGAACCGTCGCCGTTGTCCAGCACGCCGGTGTGCCGTGCGTACCGACCCGTGAGGAGGCTCGCCCTCGACGGACAGCACAGCGGCGTGTTCGCGATGGCGACCGGCACCGCGGTCCAGCCCGAACCCGCCGCATCGAGCCGCGCTCGGAGCCACGGCATCGCGTCGAGCGAGTCCGCCGGCTGGTCGTCGGTGAGGACGACGATCACGTTCGGACGGGGATCGGGCGGGGCGGCCCGCTCCGGCCACGCGACGCCGGCGGCGATCGCGAGCGTGGCGAGGACCGCGGCGCCGGCCGCGCGGCGGCCGGTCGCGCCGCGGGTCACGCGCGGGTCACCGATCCAGCCATCCGCCGTCGCGCCCGTGCTCGGCCGCGACGAGACCCGCGGCGATCGACAGCGCGATCTCCTCGGGCCGCCGGCCGCCGAGGTCGAGCCCGAGCGGGCTCCGGATCCTGCTCAGGTCCTCGTCGGTGAAGCCGCGCGAGCGAAGGTCCTCCACGTAGTGG
Source organism: Actinomycetota bacterium (assembly GCA_036281075.1). Classification (GTDB taxonomy): domain Bacteria; phylum Actinomycetota; class UBA4738; order UBA4738; family HRBIN12; genus JAJNBA01. Next base: position 19,803 of record DASUPO010000058.1, read on the forward strand.
GCCACGTGCCGACGCGAGCCCATCACCCCCACGAACCTGACCGGGGAGCGCAGGAGGCTCGCGAGCATGTCGGCGATGTCGGGGGCGTCGTGATCGGTGAACACCACCTCGTCCCCGGACGCCGGTCCGGCCTCGTCGAGCGACGCGACGGCTGGCTCGTCGGACGGGATCAGTCGCTCCAGCCGGGGCTCGACGAGGAGCACGCGTCGTCCCTGGCGCTCCATCTCTGCCCGGAGCGACCGAGCCACGTCCGTCGCCGAGACCACGAGGACCCGGCCCGCTGCATCGTGCGGCTCGAGGTAGACCTCGACGTCGCCCTCCTCGTGATGGAAGGTGCGAACCTCCGGCTCGCCTCGCCGATGCACCTCTGCGGCGGCCTCGACCGCGGCGGCGTCGAACTCCGCGCAGCCGAGCGTTCCGCGGACCTCCCCGTCCGGGACGATCGTCATCGCGTTCCCGACCTCGCACGGTGGCGAGCCGATGACGCGGACGGCCTTCGCCTCGACCCTGGCGGCGGTCGGGGCCGGCGCGCCGGCGCGCGCCGGCGCCGGGGGACCGGCGGACGCGTGATCGCGATGGCCGGTCGGATGCTCTCCGGTCGCGCCGGCGAGGAGCTCGACCGCGTGCGGAAGGACCGGCAGCACGGCCGTCAGGGATTCGGCCACGCCCCTCGGGCTGCCCGGCAGGTTCAGCACCAGGGCGTCGCCGGCCGCGCCGGCGACGCCTCGCGACAGCGCCGCCATCGGCGTCCGCTCCAGTCCGGTGGCGCGCATCAGCTCCCCGAGCCCCGGCGCCTCACGATCGATCACGGCGCGGGTCGCCTCCGGCGTCACGTCGCGAGTTCCGAGCCCCGTGCCGCCCGTCGTGAGGACCAGGCGGTGGCTCGATGCGAGTGCCCGGATCGCGGCCTCGATCCGCGGACGTTCGTCCGGGACGACGCGGCGCTCGCCCACCGCGAAGCCGGCATCGCGCAGGAGGCGGACCGCCTCGTCGCCCGACCCGTCGGCGCGCGTGCCCGCCGCCACGCCGTCCGAGACGGTGAGGACCGCGGCTCGCACGTCGCCGGTGCGCCGAGGTTCCGCGCTCGCCTGCATTCGCAGGAGCCTAGCGCCGCGGGGCCGGCCGCTCCCGGGCTCCACGACGACGGAGCCGGCCCTAGGATGGACGTCGGTCGAACCCCGGAGAGGAGGCACCCATGGAATGGGTCGACCGGCTGGCCGCGGAGCTCGGGCTGGACGCCCTGTCCGCCCACGAACGTGACCACCTCCTGTCCGCGTCGCGGGAGGTGGCGCATCGCGTGGAGCGAAAGGCGACGCCGTCGGCGATGTACGTGGTCGGCCTGGCCGTCGGGAAACAGCTCGGCGACCGGGCGCGCGACGACGCGATCGAGGACGCGATCCATTCGCTCCTGCTTCGCCTGCCGCCCGAGGAGTCCTGACCCCTTCCCGCGCGGGTAGGCTGAGTCGATGAGCGACGTCCGGCTCGCGAACCCCCATCCTCCGCTCGACGGTCCGCTCGTCGACACGTTCGGCCGCGTCGCGGACGATCTCCGGATCTCGGTGACCGACCGGTGCAACTTCCGATGCACCTACTGCATGCCGGCGGAGGGGCTCGCCTGGCTGCCGAAGTCGGAGATCCTGACGTTCGAGGAGCTGACGCGCGTGCTGCGGATCTTCGTGGGCCTCGGCGTCCGAGGCCTGAAGGTGACGGGTGGGGAACCGCTCGTGCGCGCGGACCTCCCGGTCCTCGTCCGGATGTTCCGCGAGGTCGGGCCCGAGCTGGACATCTCGCTGACGACGAACGGCGTCCTCCTCGACCGGCTCGCCGGACCGCTCGCCGAGGCAGGCGTCGATCGGGCGACGATCTCGTGTGACTCGCTGATGCGCCACCGGTTCGCGGAGATGACCAGGCGCGATGCGCTGGACAAGGTGTTGGCGGGGATGAGGGCGGCGGAGTCCGCCGGCCTGGTGCCGATCAAGGTCAACTGCGTGGTGATCGGCGGGACGAACGAGGACGAGGTCCTGAGCTTCGCGCACTGGTCGCGTGAGACCGGCTACGAGGTCCGCTTCATCGAGTACATGCCCCTCGATGCGCAGCACGCGTGGGAGCGTGCGAAGGTCGTCCCGGCGTCACGGATCGTCGAGGCGATCGACGCGGCGTTCCCCCTCGTCTCGGAGGCGCACGCGAGCGAGCCCGCGACGACGTTCCGCTTCGCCGACGGCGCCCGCGGACGGATCGGCGTGATCCCGTCGGTGACGGAGCCGTTCTGCGACACGTGCAATCGGATCCGGCTCACGGCCGAGGGGATGTTCCGATCCTGCCTCTTCGCGCTCGACGAGACCGACCTCCGCGCCCCGCTGCGCGACGGCGCCACCGACCGGGAGCTCGAGCTCCTGATCCGGCAGGGTCTGTGGACGAAGTGGTCCGGGCATCGGATCAACCAGGCCGATTTCGTGCAGCCGGCGCGCTCGATGTCGATGATCGGCGGCTGACGGAGCCGTTCCCGCGGCCGCTCACGCGGTCGTCAACCCAACGTTCACGTCCGACCCCGAGGGCCGGCTCCCCGCGACCCCTCTCAGGCGTTCTCCAACCGCAGGGCCGGTACGTCGTCGCGGGGGAACCCGAGGACCTGCGCGTAGAACGACAGCTCGGCCTCCAGGGCGCGACGGATCGCCTCCGCGTTCCGGAACCCGTGCTGCTCCTCCTCGAACAGCACGTACGCGTACGGGAGGCCCTTCCGCTCCAGGGCCTCGACCATGATCTCGGCCTGCCGGGGCGGGACCACCCGATCCTGCCCACCCTGCAGCAGGAGCATCGGGCACGAGATCCCGTGGGTCGCGTGGATCGGAGAACGAGCGCGGTAGAGCTCCGCCTCCTGAGGGTACGGACCGACGAGCGTGGTGAGGTACGAGGACTCGAACTTGTGCGTTCCCCCGGTGGCGAAGGACTCGAGGTCGGCGAGCCCGAAATAACTGGTGCCCGCCGCGAAGACGTCGTGCATCGTGAGCGCGCAGAGCGTCGTGTAGCCGCCGGCGCTCCCGCCGGTGATCAGGAGCCGCGAGCCGTCGACCTCGCCCTGCTTCGCCAGCCAGCGCGCGGCCGCGATGCAGTCGGCGGTGTCCACGACACCCCAGGCGCCGTTCAGCCGCTGCCGGTACGCGCGCCCGAATCCGGTGCTCCCCCCGTAGTTCACGTCCACGACGGCGAACCCGCGGCTCGTCCAGAACTGCTTCTCCAACGAGAACCTCGGCGTGGCCTGCGCGGTCGGACCGCCGTGGCTCATCACGATCAGCGGCGGACGCTCGTCCTCCGGCCCCACGAGGTCCCGGTTCCGAGGCGGGTAGTGGTGCGCGAACGCGGTCGCACCGTCCCCGGTGGGGAACGCGATCTGGCGCGGGATCGAGATGTCGAGGTCGTCGAGGTCGGCGACCGCGGATGAGCGCAGCACGTCGGTCGAGCGCGCCGAGACGTCGAGGAGGACGACCTCATCGGGGATGCCGGGGCCGCCCCCCACGAACGCGATCAGGTCCTCCGAGGCGTCGAGCCACGGCCACATCGCGGTGTACGGGACGTCGAGGTCGAGCAGCTCGCCGGTCGCGGGGTCGAGGATCGCGACGTGCTGGACGCCGTCGCGTCCCCAGACGCACGCGATCCGTCCGTCGCCGAGGAACCCGTACGTGGACGAGCCGAAGAGCCACTGCGGCCATCCGAACTCCGCCTCCGCCGGGTGCAGCGCCTCCTGACGCCCGTCGCGCTCCCGGTAGAGGTTCCACCACCCCGTGCGATCCGACACGAAGTGCAGGTCGCCTGCCGGGCTCCACGACGGTTGGAAGATCGACTCCTCGCCGTCCCGGCCGGCGACCAGCCGCACCTGGTCGATCGATCCGTCCTCCACGAGGTCGCCGACGACGAGCTCGGAGCCGTCCCAGGGCATCCACGGGAGATCCCACTCGAGCCAGCAGATCCTGGCGCCGTCCGGCGAGATCCTCAGCGTCGCGTAGAAGTCGCTTCCCGACGCGATCGTGCGCGGCTCGACGGAGCCGTCGACGGCGACGGCCGCGAGCTCGTTCACCACGCCGGCGGGATCGTCGGGGTCCGGGTGGCGCTCCCGCACGCACAGCAGCCAGCGTCCGTCGGGCGTGATCCGCGGGTCCGCGTAGCGCTCGCGGCCCCCCGACGCCGGCGTGATCGGCGCGGGTTCCTTCCCCGGCTCCAGGCGGTACAGCCGCTGGTCGTCGAAGTTCGAGCAGAAGGCCACGCCACGATCGATGAGCGCCGCCCCACCGCCGTACTCGTGGACGGTGGTCCGGACGTTGAAGCCGTCGGGCGAGACGTCGACGGGCTCCGAGCCGGGCTCGCAGCGCACGAGCACGACGCGCCCCTCTTCGGCCGGCCGACCCTCGAGCCACCAGACGACGCCCCGATCGATCGTCGTCATCGACATGCCGACCGACGCGACCGCGACCATGTCGGCGCCGATCGGCGAAGGCCATGAGCCGTACGGCGCGACGCGCGTCACGCCGGACGCCGGGCGACGATCACCCTGGTGAGGGGCAGGGGCCCACCCTTCGTGCTCCGGATCTGCCGGAACCCCTCGCCCCGCAGGACTCCCTTCACGTGGAGCACGCGATCCGGGCTCACCTCCATCAACAGCCAGCCGGTGGGCGAGAGCCAGGCCGGCGCCTCGCGGGCGATCCGGCCGATCAGACCGAGGCCGTCGTGGCTGCGATCGGTGAGCGTGTGTTCCGGCTCCCACTCCCGGATCTCCTCGGGGAGGTCCTTGAGCTCCCATGCCGGGACGTAGGGCGGGTGGACGGTGACCACGTCGACCGTGCCTCGCAGCGAGCGAGGGAGCCCGTCGAACAGATCGGCCGTGACGAACCGCGCCCCGACGTGCAGATCCCTGGCGTTGCGCCTCGCCAGCGCGACGGCCCCCCGCGACAGGTCCGCGCCCACGACCGTCGCGCGCGGGACCTCGTGCGCCACCGCCAACGCGATCGTGCCGGCGCCGGTGGCGAGGTCGACGTGCACCGGTGCCCGGCGCCTTCGCAGACGCCGGACCGCCTGCTCGGCCAGGAACTCGGAGGCGTCGCGCGGGACGAAGACGCCCGGCCGCACGCGCAGCTCCAGCCCTCGGAAGTCGGTGTAGCCCTTGATGTACGGGATCGGCTCGCCCGTCGCACGGCGACGGACGAGCCGCTCGAACGCCCGCCGGTCCCGATCCGAGACCTCGCGTCGCGGATCGGGCTCCTCGTCGAGGACGTGCCAGAGCAGGTCCTCGGCCTCGATCCGCTCCCGGCCCCGCTGCCAGTGGTCGATCGCGGGAGACGCCTTGAGCTGCTTCACGGCGCGCGAGAGCACCAGCCGGGCCTCCA
>DASUPO010000059.1:0-16611 GCA_036281075.1 Actinomycetota bacterium
CCGGCGGCGGCCGCGGGTGAGCCGGGAGGCTCATCCGCGGCCGCTTCCTTCGGAGGACCGAGCTGGCCGAGACGAGTCCCGCCCCGGTGGTCGACGTCGGGATGAGCCGCTTCGAGCGGCTCCCCTGGCGGCGCATCATCCTCGTCGTCCTCGGCATCGCGATCACCCTGATCGTGGTGGTCGGGGCGTACCGCACCCTCTCGCTCACCCCCGCCGAAGGGGGGTTCTCGGCCGCCACCTGGCGGGACTTCATCGTCGAGGGCATCTCGCAGGGCGCGATCTTCGCGATGCTCGCACTCGGCTACAGCCTCGTGTACGGGATCCTCCGGATGATCAACTTCGCCCACGGCGAGGTGTTCATGGCCGGGGCGTTCGGATCGTTCTTCTTCGCCGACGCGTTCGCGGCCAGCGGGTTCCTCGACGCGAACCCGATCCTCGCGATGCTGATCCTCACCGCGATCGCGTCCGTGATCTCCGTCGGGACGGCCGTGCTCCTGGAACGCCTCGCCTACCGCCCGCTCCGCCACGCTCCGCGGCTCGTCCCCCTGATCGCGGCGATCGGCGCCTCGCTGTTCATCCAGAACGCGTTCCGCGGGTTCTTCGGGCCCCAGCCGTACGGCTACCCGAAACCAGAGGTCCTCGCGGGGAACGTCACGATCCTCGGGATCCCGATGACGCGCGTCCAGTTCCTCGTGCTGATCGTCTCCGTGCTCTCGATGCTGGCGCTGCAGCTGTTCGTCGTCCGGACCTCCACCGGCCGCTCGATGCGGGCGGTGGCTCAGGACTCCGAGATCGCGAGCCTGATGGGGATCGACGTGAACCGCGTCGTCGTGATCACCTTCGCGATCGGGGGGATCCTTGCCGGCATCGCGGGCATCCTGTTCTCGCTCACGTTCGGGCAGGTCCAGTTCACGATGGGGTTCCGGCCCGGCATCGCCGCGTTCACGGCCGCGGTACTCGGGGGGATCGGCAGCATCGGCGGCGCCGCCCTCGGCGGCTTCCTGATCGGCGTGCTCCGCGGCGTCGGACCCCCGCTGATCCTCACGGGCTTCGGCATCCCGAGCGTGTTCTCGATCCGCGACGCGTTCGTCTTCCTCGTCCTCGTGCTCGTCCTCGTGTTCCGGCCGGGCGGCCTGCTCGGCACGGGGGAGGCGGAGAAGGTCTGATGCGGCCGCGGGAGTGGATCCGCGGGGGTGTCCTCGGCGGGATCGTGACGATCTTCCTGGCCCTCGTCGGATTGATCGGCCGCTTCACCGACCTGAACATCGTCGGCGAGGCGATCACGTTCGCCCTGCTCACCCTGTTCGCGGCTCCGTTCGTCACCGGGTACGCGGTGAGCCGGCCACGCGTCGAGGCGGGGGAGCGGATCGAGCTCGACCGGCGGCAGGCGATCGTCGCGGGCGTGGTGGCGGGCGCGGTCGCCGGCCTCGTGTTCGGCGCCGCCGTGGTTTTCGCCGACGCGTTCGGGGTGGAGCGGATCCGAGCCGTCTTCCTGAACGTCACGGAGGAGCTGATCGAGTTCGTGACGTTCGGCCTGCCGCCGGTGGCGGGGGCGCTCCTCCTGACCGCGATGTCGGCCGTCGCGGGCGCGCTGGGGTCCGGGTTGCGCGTGACCCCCGAGCGGATCCGGAAGCCGATCACGGCCGCCGCGCTGAGCGTCCTCCTGCTCGGCTTCCTCCAGCGGATCGTCCCGATCGCGCTCGATCAGCTCAGCCTGGAGCGCGAGTGGCTGTACGACCGCTCGACCGGCGGGCTCACGTGGATCGGCGCGGCCGTGGTCGCGGCCGTCGCGGCGATCCTGTCGGACCTGAAGGCGCGGAAGGGCGAGCGGCTCCGTGCGCTGATCTTCCCGCCCTCTGGCGAGGCCGCGGACGAGGGCGTGGCGCCGCTCCGCTTCGTCGCGCTCGCCGTCGTCGCCGGGGCGCTGATCGCGCTGCCGTGGATCGTCGGGGACGCCGTCTCGCAGGTCCTCGGGACCGTGCTGATCTACGTCCTGCTCGGCATCGGGCTGAACATCGTGGTCGGCTACGCGGGCCTCCTGGACCTCGGGTACGTGTTCTTCTTCGCGGTCGGCGCGTACGCCACGGCCCTGTTGACGGGGGCGATGCTGAACACGTTCACGGGATCGGGCCCTCCCGCGATCTCGGCGGACCTGAACTTCTACGTCGCGATCCCGATCGTCCTGGTGATCGCGGCGGTCGCGGGGCTGCTGATCGGCGCGCCGGTCCTGCGTCTGCGGGGCGACTACCTCGCGCTCGTCACGCTGGGGCTCGGGGAGATGGTCACGGTGCTCGTGCGGAGCCCGTGGCTCGAGCCGCTCGTGGGCGGCCCCAACGGGATGCGCGGCGTGACCGACGCCGCGATCGGCGGGTTCGGGTTCCGGGACCCGCAGCACTTCTACTACCTGGCGATGGCGTTCGTGATCGCCGCCCTCTTCGTGTCGTACCGGCTCTCGCTGTCCAGGATCGGTCGGGCTTGGACGGCGATGCGAGAGGACGAGCAGACGGCCGATGCGATGGGGGTGAGCATCACGCGCTTCAAGCTGCTCGCGTTCGCGATGGGCGGGGCGATCGGCTCGCTCGGGGGCGCGATGTTCGCGGTCCAGATCGGGTCGCTCACGCCCGCGAGCTTCCGCGTCGAGGTGTCGATCCTGGTGCTCGGCCTCGTGATCCTCGGTGGGCTCGGGAGCCTCCCGGGCGTGATCACAGGCGCGCTCGTCCTCGTCGGCCTCCCGGGCCTGCTCCGGGAGTTCGAGGAGTACCGCGGTCTCGCGTACGGGGCCGCGATCGTCGCCGTGATGGTCCTCCGGCCGCAGGGCCTCGTGCCGAACATCCGGCGGAGCCGGGAGCTCCACGACGAGGAGGCCTCGCAGGACGAGTGGGTCCAGGCGGAAGAGGAGCAGGCCCGAGCCGGAGCGGGAGCCGGAGAGGTCGTGACGTGAGCGACGGGACGCCGGTCCTGCAGGTCCGTGACGTCCAGAAACACTTCGGCGGTGTGTTCGCGCTCTCGGGACTGGACCTGGAGGTTCGCGAGGGAGAGATCGTGTCCGTGATCGGACCGAACGGGGCCGGCAAGAGCACCCTGTTCAACGTCGTCACGGGGATCTACGAGGCGGACGAGGGCGACATCCTGTACCACGGTCAGAGCATCGCCGGACTCCGACCCCACCAGGTCGTGAAGCTCGGGATCGCCCGGACGTTCCAGAGCGTCCGCCTGTTCCCGAACATGACGATCCTCGAGAACGCGATGGTCGGGCAGCACTGCCGGACGAAGGGAGGGGTGTTCGGGTCGATCGTCCGGACGATGGCCGTTCGCGAGGAGGAGGAACGGATCCGTGAGCGGGCGCGCGTCGCGCTCTCGTTCTTCGGCAAGCGGCTCTCGGGCTACCGGGAGGAGCAGCCGGCGTTCGCGCTGTCCTACGCGAACCGCCGGCGGCTGGAGATGGCCCGAGCGATGGCGACGGATCCCCGGCTGCTGCTCCTCGACGAACCGACGGCCGGGATGAACCCTCGCGAGACCCTCGAGCTCCGGGACCACATCGTCCGGATGCGCGACGAGCTCGGGCTCACGTTGATCGTGATCGAGCACGACATGCGCGTGGTGAAGGGGGTCTCGGATCGTGTGGTCGCGTGCGACTACGGACAGAAGATCGCGGAGGGGACCTACGACGAGGTCGCCCACGACGAGCGCGTGATCGAGGCGTACCTCGGCACGAAGGCGAACGAGTGAGCGGGGACGGCCGGCGCGAGCCGGTGCTCGAGCTCCGGAACGTGAGCACCCACTACGGCCTGGTGGCCGTGCTCCGCGAGGTGAACATGGAGATCTTCGCGGGGGAGATGGTCTGCCTCCTCGGCGGCAACGCCAGCGGGAAGACGACGACCCTGAAGACGATCCTGGGCTACGTGACGCCGTCCGAGGGCGAGGTGATCCTGGACGGCGAGCGCGTCTCGGGCCGCTCGACGACGGAGGTGGTCCGCCGCGGGGTCTCGATGGTGCCCGAGAACCGCCGGCTGTTCCCCGACATGTCGGTCGAGGAGAACCTGCAGCTCGGTGCGTACCTCCGGAAGGATCGTCGCGCGATCGAGGAGATCCGCGGCACCGTGCTCGAGACCTTCCCGCGGATCCGGGAGCGTCTCAAGCAGAAGGCGGGCACGCTCTCGGGTGGCGAACAGCAGATGGTCGCGATGGGACGGGCTCTGATGGCGGACCCGAAGGTGCTCCTGATGGACGAGCCGTCGTTGGGGCTCGCGCCGATCCTCGTCGAGCAGGTCTTCGAGATCATCCAGAAGATCCGGGGGCTGGGGAAGACCGTGTTCGTCGTGGAGCAGAACGCGAACATGGCCCTGTCGATCGCCGACCGGGGGTACGTGATCCAGACCGGGCAGGTCGTCCTGGCCGACACGGCCGAGAACCTCCTGCGGAACCCGCTGATGCGCGAGGCCTACCTGGGTGAGCTCTGAGCTCCGCGTGATCGGCGCGGAGGAGCTCCGCGCTCGCCTCCCGATGACGGCGGCGATCGACGCGCTGGAGCGAGGCTTCCGGACCGGCGACCCGTCGTCCGGCCCGCTGCGCACCCGCGTCGAGACCAGGGGAGGCTCCCTCCTGCTGATGCCGGCGAGCGACGCGTCCGCCCTGGGCGTGAAGCTCGTGTCCCTCACGCCCGACAACCCCGCCAGGGGGCTGCCGCTGATCCACGCCGTCTACGTGTTGTTCGACGCGGACGCGCAGGCGCCGCGAGCGATCCTCGACGGCGGGGCGCTCACCGCCTTGCGAACCGCGGCCGTGTCGGGGCTGGCGACGCGCCACCTCGCCGGCGCGGGCGCGACGCGCCTCGTCGTCTTCGGCGCCGGCGTGCAGGCACGAGCGCACGTCGAGGCGATGCGCGCCGTGCGCCCGATCGAGGAGCTGGTCGTCGTGTCGCGGACGGCGGGGCCGGCCGAGGCGCTCGCGGCGGCGGCGGCGCGGGAGGGCGTGCGGGCGGCGGTGGGGGGCCCGGAGGTCGTCGCGGACGCAGACGTCGTCTGCACGTGCACCACCGCGGAGGATCCGGTGTTCGACGGGTCCCTGCTCCGCGAGGGCGCGCACGTGAACGCCGTCGGCGCGCACACGCCGGCCACGCGCGAGCTCGACACGGAGACGGTCCGCCAGGCCCGGGTCGTGGTCGAGACGAGGGAGGCGGCCCTGGCCGAGGCGGGGGACCTGGTGATCCCGGTGGGCGAGGGGGCGATCGACTCCACGCACGTCGTGGCCGACCTCGCGGAGCTCGTGGGGGGAACGGAGGTCCGCCGGAGCGCCGACGATGTCACGGTCTACAAGGGCGTCGGCATCGCCTTCGAGGACCTGGTCGTGGCCGGGGCGATCGTGGATGCCGCGTGACCCGGCGGCGCGTCCGACCGCCCGCACAACGCCGCTCGCTCGTGCCGGGAGAGGGGGTCGAACCCTCACGGGCCGAAGCCCACGGGTTTTTGAGACCCGCGCGTCTGCCGTTTCCGCCATCCCGGCCGGGGCGTTCTAGCGTAGCGTCCCGGACCGTCCGGACCGCCGGGACCGCCGTGATCCTGTTCGTCGCGATCGTCGTGGGGGCCTGCTCGGAGGCTCCCGCGACGGACCGTGGGCTCCCGACGATCGCGTTCCTGCACGACGGGGCGCCACCGGACGCCGACCTGGTGTCGGGGGCGGCGCTCGCGGGGCTCGAGCTCGCGGCGGGCGAGGCCCGCGGCGTGGCGATCGAGCCCGTGGACGTCGGCGAGGAGCCCGAGATGGTGCGGGGATCCCTCCGGGCGATCGGCGATGACCGCCGCGTCGTCGCGGCGGTCGTCGCCCCGTGGACCGTCCCGCCGCCCTTCGCCACCGAGCTCCTGGCCGCCGAGGGGCTCCCCGTCGTGACCCTCTCGTGGGCGTGGGGACCGCCGACCGAGGGTCCGTGGCGCTCGCTCGCGGTCGGGCGCGCGCAGGAGGCGGTCGCGCTCCTCGACGCGGCTGGAGCCCTCGTTCCCGAGGGCTCCCGCCTCTGTCTGGCCGGCGACGATCACCCCACGAGCAGCGTCCTCCTCGCGACCGCGGAACGGCTCGGGGAGGCCGCTGGGGATCCGGCGCTCGTCGTGGCCGGTGTGGTCCGGGACGCGTCCCTGGCGACCGCGGAGGCGGTCGCCGCCCGCATCGACGAGGCCGGCTGCCCCGTCCTCGCGTGGATCGGGAGCGCGCCCGCCGCCGCCGGGGTGCTCGATGCTGGCGTCGACCCGCCGACGGTCGTGGCGACGTCGAGGGTCAGGACGGCGGAGGGACTCGCGCTCGCCGGCCCCGGCCAGGACGTGCGGGCGGTCTGCGTGTGCGCGGACGTGTCGCTGTCGCTCGACCCCGAGATGCAGCGCTTCGTCCACGACCTCCAGGCCGAGAGCGGGTCGCCGCCGGGCGCGTACACCGTCGAGGCCTACGACGCGGGCCGCCTCCTCACCGGCATCCTCGACGACGCGCCGTTGTCGAGGGCCGCCGTCGCCGCCGGCCTCCGGGGGGTCACGAGGTTCGTGGGCCTCGTGGACGCGTACGCCTTCGCGCCCGACGGGTCGAGGGCGCCCGTCCCGCGGGACGCGGTCGGGCGGTGGCGAGCCGTCGGGTCTCGATGGATGCCGGTGTGAGCCCAGTGCGTTGCCCCGTCGTGCGGCACCTGCCTATCATCCGCTCGAGAGCGGCCCGATCGGCTGGCCGCTCGTTCACCGACCCAGGGGGGAGACATGAAGCTTCACGTCCGACGGACGGTCCTGCTGCTTGGCGTCCTGGCCCTCGTCGCCGCCGCGTGTGGCGGAGACGATCCGGCCCCGACCGGGGGCGGCGGCACCCAGGCCGACGAGACGGTCTGCTCGACCTACGACACGTCCGCGGGGGACCTGCTCGCGCGGATCTGCGAGGAAGGTGAGATCCGCGTCTCCACCGATCCCGCGTACCCGCCGCAGTCCGAGCTGAACCCGGAGACCGGGGAGTACGAGGGCTTCGACATCGACGTCGCCAAGGAGATCGCCGAGCGGCTCGGCGTCGAGATCGCGTGGGAGACCCCGGATTGGGAGGTCCTCACCGCCGGCGGATGGAACGACCGCTGGGACATGAGCGTCGGCTCGATGACTCCGACCAACGATCGCCAGGAGGTCCTGGACTTCACGCAGCCGTACGCCTACGTGCCCGCGGTCGTCGTGGTCCACGAGGACTCCGCCGCGGCGGACGTCGCGACGGACCTGGACGGCAAGAAGATCGGGTTCTGCGCCTCGTGCACCTACGAGTTCTTCGTGGACAAGAGCCTGGACATCTCGGGGTTCGAGTTCGACTTCGTGATCGACGACGCGAACGGAACCGGCTACGACACCGACACGACGGCCCTGCAGGACCTCGCCCTCGGCGACGGGACCCGTCTGGACGCCGTGATGACCTCCGAGCCGACCGCGCAGGCCTTCATCGATGCTGGCAACCCCGTGAAGATCGTGGGCGACGCGGTCTTCGGGGAGCCGCTCGCGATCGCGTTCGACAAGTCCTCGGACCTGGGCAACGAGAGCCTGCTCTCGGAGGTCGACGCGATCGTCGCGGAGATGCACGATGACGGCACCCTCAGCGAGCTGTCCAAGAAGTGGTACGGGGGGATCGACGTCACCGAGGTGTAGCCAGGCACCACGGGGAGAGCCATGACGACTGACGGGACGGGGGCCGCGACGCGGCCCCCGTTCACGTCCGAGCCCGACCAGGGGGACGCCGGTGGGCCCGGACGCCTCGACCGGTGGGCGCACCGGAGCGCGAGCGTGCCGTTCCGGCTCAAGGTGGCGTTCGTGTGGATCGGGATCTTCCTCGTCCTGGGATTCCTGTTCTGGGCCGCGGCCTTCGACCGTGGCTGGATCCGGGACAACATCTGGTTCATCGCCCGCGGGCTCGTGTTCACGCTCGCGATGGCGGCGTTCGGGATCGTGCTCGCGGTGGTCCTGGCGCTCGTCGGCGCCCTCGGGCGCCTGTCCCGCAACCCGATCGCCTACGGCATCAGCGGCTTCTACACCTCGTTCTTCCGGGGCACGCCGTTGCTCGTGCAGCTCTTCCTGTTCTACCTCGCGATGCCCAGGACGGCCGCGAACCTGTTCGACCGGTTCCAGAACTTCCTTCCGCAGGGGTTCGACGACTTCTTCATCTGGACCTCGTTCCAGGTCGGGGTCCTGGTCCTCGGCCTCAACTACGGCGCCTACATGACGGAGATCTTCCGAGCGGGGATCCAGTCGGTGAGCCACGGGCAGAGCGAGGCCGCGGACGCGCTGGGGATGACCTACCGACAGAAGATGCGGCGGGTCGTGCTCCCGCAGGCGTTCCGCGTCGTGATCCCCCCGACTGGCAACGAGTTCATCGCGATGATGAAGGACACCGCGCTCGTGTCGGTCCTGGGGCAGTCGATCGAGTCGATGGAGCTGTTCCGCCGCGCGCAGCTGCTGGGGAACGCGGACGTGAAGCCGCTCGAGGCCCTCGTGACCGCCGCCGGATTGTACTGGGCGCTCACGGCGATCTTCACGTTCTTCCAGAGCCGGCTGGAGCGTCGGGTGAGCCGCGGGTACGTCCGTGCGGCTCCCGGGGGGCGACGGGCGCGCGAGCGCGGGAAGGTGGTCGTCACCGGATCCGGCGGAGGCGAGCGCGGGGCGCCCTCCGGCTACGTCCTCGACGCCCCGGAGTCCCCGGAGGTGCCCCTCGGGCACACGCACGCGGGCGGGACCGGGGTCGAGGGGGCCTCCGATCCGGACGGGGAGGCGCCGTGACCGCGCAGTTGAACGGCCGGGCCGTGGTCCGCGTGGAGAACCTCCACAAGTCCTTCGGCGACCTCGAGGTGCTCCGAGGGATCGACATGGAGGTGGACGAGGGCCAGGTCATCGTGATCTTCGGGCGGTCCGGCTCCGGGAAGTCGACGCTCCTCCGCTGCGTGAACTTCCTCGAGGACCCGACGAGCGGCACGATCGAGGTCTCGGGGATCCGGCTCGAGGGCGGCCACCGGACCCACCACAAGCGGGAGCAGATCCGCCGGCTCCGCACGCGCTGCGGCATGGTCTTCCAGCAGTTCAACCTGTTCCCGCACATGACGGCACTGCAGAACGTGAGGGAGGGTCCGGTGACCGTGAAGGGACTCGAGGCGCGGGCCGCGCGCGCGATGGAGCCCGACGTGATGCTCTTCGACGAGCCGACCTCGGCGCTCGACCCGGAGTTGATCGGGGAGGTCCTGGCGGTGATGACGTCCCTGGCCACCGAGATGCACATGACGATGATGGTCGTGACCCACGAGATGGGGTTCGCCAGGGAGGTGGCGGACCGGTTGGCCTTCTTCCACGAGGGCGCGATCCTCGAGGAAGGAACCCCTGCCCAGATCTTCGAGGAGACGCGGTACTCGGAGACCAAGCGCTTCCTCGACGCGGTGTTGTAGCGACCGCCCGCCTGGCTCGGGGCGTGCAACGGGCCGCGTCCCCGATCCGAAGCGCTCGCGCCTTCCCCATACGCGAGCGTCCCATCCCGGTGACGCGGCCCGTCACGCTCGGCCTCCCGGACCGCCACCACGATCGGCCGAAGCCGGTCGTGGTTCGCGTCCCGTGAGGACCGTCGCGGACTGTAAACGCGAGGTTGAGGGATGTCAACCCGACGATGAACGTCGCGGGACGCTTGCGAGGCAGGTCCGCTCGTGCATCCCCGCAGGTCGGGCGCCCGCAAGAAGAGTGACACGAACCGCGGCCGACGCCGCGATCGCTCAGCGAGCGGCGTCCGTGTCCCGGACCGCCGTGACCGTCGAGGAAGCCTCGTGTTGTGGTCGAGACTTCTCGCCCGGCACCTTCGGCGACCGGAGGAACAGCGCGCCGACGACGATCAGATACGCGGCCCAGCCCACCACCTCGAGCCACGTCGGATCCGCGTTGTAGCCCACGAGCCCGCGCAGGATCGCGCCGAGCCCCGCGTCGTCCGGGAGGGTCGCGGACAGGTCGTACGCGGTGCCCTCGAGGAACGGCAGCCAGCCCGCCTCCTGGAGCTCGTGGAGCGAGTACGCGAACAGACCGGCCGCGACGACGACCAGGAGCATCCCCGTCACGCGGAAGAACGAACGCAGGTTCATCCGGATCCCGCCGCGATAGATCAGCACCCCGAGGATCACGGCGATCGCGAGTCCGAGGATCGCGCCGATCATCTGCAGCGCGGGCGTGACCTCGCTGCCCTCCACCGCGGTCCCCTGCGCGGCCGCGAACAGGAACAGCGCGGTCTCGACCCCCTCGCGGAGGACCGCGAAGAAGGCGAGGCCGGCGAGCGCGAGCCCGCCGGCCACGAGGGCCGTCTCGACCTTCTCCTGGAGCTCCGTCTTGATCCGAGCGCCCTGGCGGCGCATCCAGAAGATCATCCACGTCAGCACGACGACGGCGGCGAGCGTCACGAGCCCCTCGAAGATCTGCTCGGCCCGGCCCTCGAACTCCGCGCCTGCCGCGAAGATCACGACGCCGAGGATCGCGCTCAGCACGACCGCGATCGCCGTCCCGGCCCACACGTACCGGGCCCGGTCCGAGGCGCCGACCTGCTTCAGGTACGCCAGCACGATCGACACGATCAACGCGGCCTCGATGCCCTCACGAAGGGCGATCACGAACGACGCTCCCATCGATCCCTCCCCGTCCGAGTCGGCGGCCGCGAGGTCGCTCGGGCCGGTATGCGCGAATCCTATGCAGCGGGTCGGATTCACGTCAATCTCGTTCGGTACCGAATCATCCGTGCGGGGGTAGGCCAGCCGCCATCGCCGTCGGGGGACGGGGCTACGATGGACGGCGTGCCGCCCCCCGCACCAGCCGACGCCCCGGATCCGGCCCGTCGGCTGTTCATCCTCGACGGACATTCCCTCGCCTATCGGGCCTTCTTCGCGCTGCCGAGCACGCTGGCCACCACGACGGGCCAGATCACGAACGCCGTCTACGGGTTCACGTCGATGCTGATCAAGCTCCTGACCGAGGAGCGGCCGGATCTGATCGCGGTCGCCTTCGACGTGGGGAAGCCCGTGGCTCGGCTCGCGATGGATGCCGACTACAAGGCGGGGAGGCGGGAGACGCCGGAGGACTTCCGTCCGCAGCTCGGGCTGATCCAGGAGGTCGTGGAGTCGCTGCGGATCCCGATGCTCCTGGTGCAGGACCACGAGGCGGACGACGCGATCGGGACCCTCGCCGTGCGGGCGGCGGACCGAGGGATCCAGGCCACGATCGTGACAGCGGACCGGGACTTCTTCCAGCTCGTTCGACCGGAGATCCGGGTGCTCTTCAACCGGCGGGGGATCTCCGACATCGCCCAGGTGGACGAGGCGTGGGTCGAGGACCGGTACGGCCTGCCGCCGGCCAAGTACCTCGAGTACGTGGCCCTGAAGGGCGACACTTCCGACAACATCCCCGGCGTGCCGGGCGTCGGCGAGAAGACGGCGACCAGGCTGATCCAGGAGTACGGGTCGGTGGAGGAGCTCCTCGGGCATACGGACGAGCTCAAGGGCAGGTTGAGGGAGAACGTGGAGGCGGCGGGCGACCGACTGGTCCTGAACAAGGACCTCGCCAGGATCGTCACCGACGTTCCGCTCGAGATCGAGCCGGAGGACGCGGTGATGGGGGACTGGGACGTCGAGGAGGTCCGTCGACTGTTCACGTCGCTCGAGTTCCGGAGCCTGTTCGACCGGCTGATGGAGCTCGCGAAGGACGCGAAGCCCAAGGTGGAGGTCGCCGACCTGGACCTCCGGCAGGTGGCCCCCGAGGAGCTCGCCGGCCTGCTCGCGGACGGTCCGGTCGGCCTGGCGGTCCGGGAGGAGGCGGGCCTCCTGTCCGGCCTCGCGGTCTCCGCGGGCGGGGCCCAGGCCGCCTACGCGGCCCTCGAGGACCCGGCGGCGGTCGCCGACCGGCTCGCGGATCCGACGACCACGAAATGGGCGCACGACGCGAAGGGGCTCGAGCGGGTCGCGCTCCGGGCGGGGGCGCCGATCGAGGGCGTCGCGTTCGACACGATGCTCGCCGGCTACCTGCTGGAGCCGGGGACGGCCGACTACCCGCTCGCGGCGTTGTGCGAGCGGTACCTCGGGACCGATCTGTTCGGCGAGGACGGCGAGGAGACCGAGGAGGGACAGCTGTTCGTCGAGGACCCCTGGCGCGCCGTGGCGTCGGAGGCCGCCGGGGTGGCGCTCCTGGCGCCGGAGCTCGAGCAGCATATCGACCGGCAGGGGCTCCGCCGGCTCCTCGAGGAGGTCGAGCTGCCGCTCGCCTCCGTCCTCGCGCGGATGGAGGCGCGGGGCGTCCGTCTCGACGTGCCCTACCTGGAGGAGATGGGGGAGTCGGTGCGCGACCGGATGGCCACGCTGAAGGACGAGGTCTTCCGCCACGCCGGCCAGGAGTTCAACCTGAACTCGCCGCCCCAGCTGCGGGCGATCCTCTACGACCAGCTGGGGCTCCAGCCGGGGAAGCGCACGCCGAAGGGCGAGCTCTCCACGGATGCGAGCGTCCTGGAGAAGCTCCGTGACGCGCATCCGATCGTGGACGCGCTCCTGTCGTGGCGCGAGCTCGACAAGCTGAACTCCACCTATCTCGAGGCGCTGCCGCGGCTCGTCGACCCGATGGACGGACGACTCCACACATCGTTCAACCAGACCGTGGCCGCCACCGGCCGGCTCTCGTCCTCCAACCCGAACCTGCAGAACATCCCGATCCGGTCCGAGCTGGGACGCCAGATCCGCCGCGCGTTCATCCCGGGCGGCGACGACCAGGTCCTCCTCGTCGCCGACTACTCCCAGATCGAGCTGCGGATCCTGGCCCATCTCTCCGGGGATGCCGGCCTGCGCGATGCCTTCTCCTCCGGCCTCGACATCCACGCGGCGACCGCGGCGACGGTCTTCGACCTGCCCCCGGAGCACGTGGACGCCGAGATGCGTCGCCGGGCGAAGGCCGTCAACTACGGGCTGGCGTACGGCATGAACGCGTGGGGGCTCGCCACGAGGCTGGACATCACGCCCGACGAGGCCCAGGAGTTCATCGACGCGTACTTCGAGGGGTTCCCCGCGATCAAGGCCTACCTCCAGAACCAGGTCGACCGCGCCACGGTCGAGGGGTTCACCGAGACGCTCCTCGGGCGCCGCCGCTACATCCCGGAGCTGCAGGCGGCGAACCCGAGGCTGCGTGACCTGGGGCGGCGACAGGCCCTCAACGCGCCGATCCAGGGGAGCGCGTCGGACGTGTTCAAGGTCGGCATGATCGCGGTCGACGCGGCCCTCCGGGACCGCCCGGAGCTCGAGTGCCACATGCTGTTGACGGTCCACGATGAGCTCGTCTTCGAGGTGGCGAAGGAGCACGCGGAGGGGGCCGTGGACCTGATCCGTGAGCGGATGGAGCACGCGGTCGACCTCGACGTGGACCTGAGGGCCGACGTCGGCCTCGGTGGCAACTGGTCGGAGGCGGCGCCCGAGGGCCACTAGCGGCGATGCCCGCGCCGACGCGACGCGATCTCGCCCTGGTCGTCGCGGTCTGCGCCGTCGTCCTGGCGTTCGGCGCGGTGGGGAAGGCGTGCCGGGGCTTCTGGCATCATCCGGCGTCGTTCGCCTGCCACAGCGACGTCCGGTCCCTCTACGAGCTGCGCGGGATGGATCGCGAGCTGTTCCCGTACGTGAACGGCGACCTCGTCGTGGTGCCGGACGCCGAGCCGCCGGTCGCACACGACCTCCACCCCCTCGACGGGGCGAACGAGTACCCGGTGCTCACGGGGCTCCTGATGTGGCTGCCGTCGCTCGTCTCGTGGAGCCGGGACAGCTACCTCCTCGCGAGCGCGGCGCTCCTGGCGCCGTTCGGGCTGCTCACCGCCTGGCTCCTCGGACGGATGACCGGCCGGCGCGCGCTGCTCTGGTCCGGGTCACCGATCCTCCTGCTGTACGCGTTCCACAACTGGGACCTGCCGGTGGTGGCGGCCACCGTGGCGGGGTTCTGGTGGTGGTGGCGGGGACGGGGGACGGCGGCCGCGGCCGCGCTGGGCGCGGGCGCGGCGTTGAAGCTCTACCCCGCCCTGTTCCTGGTCCCGCTCGCGCTCGATCGACTCCACGCGGGAGACCGCCGCGGCGCGATCCGCGCCGGGGCGGTCGGCGTGGGCACGTTCGTCCTCGTGAACCTCCCGATCGCCGTCGCCGACCCGGCGGGGTGGGCCGTCCCGTTCCGGTTCCAGACCCTCCGTCGCCCCAATCCCGACAGCCTCTGGGGGGTGATGGCGGGCGGTCTGGACCTGGGACCCACGGCGGTGAACGTGTGGTCGACGGCCGCCGCGGCGTTCGCCGCGGGGGCCGTCCTGTGGGCGTGCGCGCGCCGCGCACGCCGGGACGGCGTCTATCCGTTCCTCCCCGCGTGCGCGGCGCTCCTGGCCGCGTTCCTGCTGGCCGCCAAGGTCCACTCCCCGCAGTACGCGGTCTGGCTCGTGCCGCTGTTCGTGCTCCTGGCGGTCCGGAGCCTCTGGTACTGGGTGTTCGTCGCCGGCAACGTCGCGCTCTACGTCGCGATCTTCACCGTCTCCGTCTGGAGCGAGGCCGCGCGGGACGTCCTCGTCACGTGGTCCATCTGGGTCAGGACCGCCACCCTCCTGGCGCTCGTCGTCGTCTTCATCCGGGCGTCGGACGCGACGTGGCGCGACCGCGATCGCGGTCCGGCCGCGGCTCCGGCCGCCCTCGTGGATCGACGGCGTTCCCCCTGAACCTATCCTGCCTGCTACCCTGCCTGCGGCTCGCGGGTCGCTCGCGTGCCGCTCGCAAATCTCACGTCGCGATGCGGTGAGCCCCGCCTGCCGAGAGGAGACCCATCGCATGAGTGACATCGAGACCACCACCGACGAGCCGACCGAAGCTGCGCTCGAGACCGAACCGGCCCCGGACGCCCCGGAGCAGGACCCCCAGGACACGGCCGATCCGGACGTCTCCGGGTCCGATACCGCGGCAGCGAACGCGGACGACGCGATCCCCTCGGCGGGCCCGACGACCCTCCCGGTCGTGTCCACCCCCGAGCCGGCGGGCGACGACTACACGCCCGAGGAGCTCGTCCAGGCGATGGAGGCGTCGCTCCAGGAGTTCCACGACGGCGACATCATGGAGGGCGTCGTCGTGAAGATCGACCGCGACGAGATCCTCCTGGACATCGGTTACAAGTCGGAGGGCGTGATCCCGTCGAAGGAGCTGTCGATCCGCCACGACGTCGACCCGAACGAGGTCGTGAAGGTGGGCGATCGGATCGAGGCCCTGGTCCTGCAGAAGGAGGACAAGGAGGGTCGCCTGATCCTCTCGAAGAAGCGCGCGCAGTACGAGCGCGCCTGGGGACGGATCGAGGAGACGATGGCGTCGGGCCGGACGATCACGGGCCTGGTGATCGAGGTCGTGAAGGGCGGGCTGATCCTGGACATCGGCCTTCGCGGGTTCCTGCCGGCCTCCCTCGTGGACCTGCGACGGGTCCGCGACCTCCAGCCGTACATCGGCCAGGAGCTGGAGGCGAAGATCATCGAGCTCGACCGGAATCGGAACAACGTCGTCCTGTCGCGGCGGGCGTTCCTCGAGGAGTCCCAGTCCGAGGGTCGGAAGAAGTTCCTGGAGAACCTGCAGAAGGGCGAGCGCCGGAAGGGGACGGTCTCCTCGATCGTGAACTTCGGCGCCTTCGTCGACCTCGGGGGGGTCGACGGGCTCGTCCACGTGTCCGAGCTGTCGTGGAAGCACGTCGATCATCCGAGCGAGGTCGCCGCGGTCGGGCAGGAGGTCGAGGTCGAGGTGCTGGACGTGGACCTCGAGCGGGAGCGCGTGTCGCTCTCGTTGAAGGCGACCCAGGAAGATCCGTGGAAGGAGTTCGAGCGGAAGTACAAGGCCGGCGAGGTGATCGGCGGCCAGGTGACGAAGCTCGTGCCCTTCGGCGCGTTCGTCCGGCTGGCGCAGGGGATCGAGGGGCTCGTGCACATCTCGGAGCTCTCGCACGAGCACGTCGACACGCCCGAGTCGGTGCTGTCGGTGGGCGACGAGGTCCAGGTGAAGGTCGTCGACGTCGACGTGTCGCGGCGCCGCGTGAGCCTGTCGATGCGCCAGGTCACGCCGGCCCCCGCGAAGACGACCGAGATCGAGGTCGAGCCCGAGCCGGAGCGACGCGAGTCGGCCGACCCGCTCGTCTCCACGGTCCAGGTGCCGCAGGAGGTCCTCGACGCCGTCGCCGAGGCCGAGACCGACGAGCCGGCGGCGGAAGCGCCGGCCACGTCGGAAGCCCCTGCGCCGGCGGAGCCGACGGCCGCGGCCGCCCCGGCCGCCGACGCCGACGAGGAACCCGCGGCCGATGACGAGGAGGTCTCGCTCGAGGCGATCCTCGAGGACCTGAAGCGCCGCGAGGGCAGAGCCGAGTAGGGAGGCGCCGGATGCTCCTGGTCGGGCTGACCGGCGGCATCGGCTCCGGGAAGTCCACGGTGGCGCGGCTGCTCGACCGGCGCGGCGCGGTGGTGATCGACGCCGACCAGCTGGCCCGCGAGGCGATCGCCGCCGGGACCGAGGGGTTCGACCTCGTCGTGGCGGCCTTCGGACGGGGCGTCGTCCGGCCCGACGGCGAGCTCGATCGCGCG
>DASUPO010000060.1:0-8335 GCA_036281075.1 Actinomycetota bacterium
CGACGCCGCCGGCGTGGGCGGCCGCGGCCCGGATCGCCGGCGTGTCGAACTCCTTCGCGATCTCTGCCAGCTCGGTCGCCGCGGCCGCGGCCGACGCGGCGTCGCCGCGGACCTTCGCGATCTCCGCCTGGGCCGGGAGCATCCGGGCTCGGGCCAGGCGGTTCCACGTCGTCTCCTCGAGGCTGCCGCGGATCGAGGCGGCCGCGGCATCGGCACGACCCTGCTCCAGGAGGAGCAGCGCGCGACCCGGCTGCGATCCCTCGCCCAGGGCCTCGGCCTGATCGAAAGCCTCTTCCGCGCCGGCGAGGTCGCCCGTGCGCAGTCGAACCTCGCCCAGCTCGTGGAAGGCCTCCGCGGCGGCCGCGGGCAGGAAGGATCGCAGCTCGTCCGAGGCACGTTGCGCCTCCGCCTCAGCTTCGGCCCAGGCCCCGGTGAGCCTCATGAACTCGGCCCGGTGCACCCGGCAGACCCCGGGGAAGCCGGTGATGTCCTGCCGCTCGCACCAGCGCTTCGACACCTCGGCCCATTCCGTCCCGCGGCGATAGTCGGCCGCCTCCCGACAGACCGACATGACGCCGCAGAACACCGCACCCGTGGTGAACGGTCCCAGCTCCCCACCGACCGCCGCCGCGGCCGCGCCCTCCATCAGGCCGAAGGCCTCCTCGAGGTTGCCTCCGCTGGCGAGCGTCTCCCCCCGTCGCATCGCCGCCCACACCGGCAGATCCGGGTCGTCAAGCCGCGAGGCGATCGCCACCGCGCTGTCGAAACGCTCGAGCGCGTGATCGAGCTCTCCGCGCCAGAGCGCGAGCTCCCCATGCGCCAGGGCGAGGTAGCCGTGCGCGAGGGACTCCGACTGCCCCTCGAGGAGGTCCTCGGCCCGGTGCAACCACCCCATCGCGACCGACCCGGCCAGCTTCGCGCCGTATTCGCGCCGGAGCGTGAGCGCCATCAGCGCAGCGCGCGCCCGGTCGCCCGCCTCGACGTACATCGCGTACGCGCGTTCCCGATTGGCGATCGACTCGTCCGCGTGGCCGATCCACCACGCCGACTTGGCCAGCGCCTCCAGGTCCCGGGCCGTGAGGTCACCCGCCGCGTCCGCATCCCGGAGGAGCCGGTATGCCTCGGACCAGGCGTTGCGCGCGTAGGCAGCACGCCCTGCTTCTAGGAGATCGAGTTCGCTGACCCCCGCCACCGGGTCATCCTCCCACGGGTACGCGACGAGGTGCGGGGTAATCTCGACCCCATGGACTTCGAGTTGAGCACCGACCAACGGCAGGTCAGGGACCTCGTCCGCGAGTTCGCCACCCAGGAGATCGCACCCGGCGCGGGGGAACGCGACGAGCGAGAGGAGTTCCCACTCGACATCGTCAAGAAGCTGGGAGAGCTCGGTATCTGCGGCGTCCCGCTGCCGGACGACGTCGGCGGGCTTGGCGCCGATGCCGTCACGTGGGCCCTCGTGATCGAGGAGCTGGGGCGGGCCGACCCGAGCGTCGCCGTGACCGTCTCGGTCGCCAGCGGGCTCGCCGGCGGGATGATCGACCGCTACGGGACGCCCGAACAGCGCCAGCGGTGGCTCCCGCCGATCGCGTCGGGCGAGATGCTCGCGGGGTTCGGCCTGACCGAGCCGGGCAGCGGCTCCGACGCGGCGGCGCTGCGCACGCGAGCACGCGCCGTCGACGGGGAGTGGGTGATCGACGGCTCCAAGTCCTTCATCACGAACAGCGGAACGCCGATCACGGGGTTCGTCGTGGTCGCGTGCCGGACCGGGGAGGGCGACGACGACGCGGTCTCGACGATCCTGGTGCCCGCCGACGCACCCGGTTTCGTCGTCGGGGCCCCGTACCGGAAGCTGGGGTGGCGATCGAGCGATACCCACGAGCTCTCGTTCGAGGGCTGCCGGGTCCCCGAGGAGCATCTCCTGGGCGAGCCCGGCAAGGGGCTCGCCCAGTGCCTCTCGGCCCTCGACGACGGCCGGATCTCGATCGCCGCGCTGTCGGTCGGGCTCGCGCAGGGCTGCCTGGACGCGAGCGCCTCCTACGCGAAGGATCGGGAGGCCTTCGGCCGCCCGATCGGCGCGTACGAGGCGATCGCGTTTAAGCTCGCCGACATGCGGGCCGCGATCGAGGGCGCGCGACTCCTCACGTATCGCGCCGCATGGTTGAAGGACCGCGGACAGCCGTACACCACCGATGCCGCGATCGCGAAGCTGCGCGCGAGCGAGATCGCGGTGGACGTTGCCCGCGACGCGATCCAGGTCCACGGCGGCTACGGCTACACGGAGGAGTTCCCCGTGGCGCGGGCGTACCGGGACGCCAAGGTGCTCGAGATCGGTGAGGGTACGAGCGAGATCCTGCGTCTCGTGATTGCGCGCGATCTCGGCCTCCAGCCGCAGGTCTGAGACCCGTGCCGAGCGGCCGGTACGCGGTCCGCGGGCGGAGCGGCGACGTGGTCGGGACCGAGGACTTCCGATGCGCGCCCGGACCGATGGGCTGGCGCTACGTGTCGGAGATCGAGCGCGAGGAGCCCTCGATGCACCGCGAGATCGTGGACGTCGCCGTCGACGGCTCGTGGCGGGTCGTCCGAACGCGGATCGAGACCGGGTCGCACGCGATCATGCTCGAGCCGGACGGCGACATGCTCGTCGGCGTTCGCGACGGCGAGCACGTCGAGGTGCCCTGGGGATCCGACACGCATCTGGACTACCTCTCCCCCGCGTTCAACGCGATCACGGCGCAACGGATCGCCGATACGAGCGAGATCGACGTCGTCTACCTGGAGCCGGTCACGCTGGAGCCGACGACGATGCGGCAACGGTACGAGCTGATCCGCCGGGAGATCGTCGACACGCCGGCCGGACGCTTCCTCGCGGTCCGCTGGCGCTACACCGCGCTCACGAGCGGCTGGACGAGCGAGCTGTGGGTCGCCGAGGACGTCGTGGTCCGATACGACCGCGCATTCGAGCTGATCGCGTATGAACGCGGCGCGACCGGCCCGGTGCTCGTGCGGGACGAGCAGCGACCGGGTCTCAGCCCGTCTTGAGCGCCTCGACCTCGATCTCGAGGTCGACCGTCTTGCTCACGAGGAACCCGCCCGTTTCCAGGAGCATGTTCCAGCTGACGTTCCAGTCCTCGCGCTCGAGCGTCGTCCTGGCGGTCGCCGCGAGGATCGTCTTCCCGTAAGGGTTCGTCTCCGTGCCGAGGTATTCGCCGACCAACGTGAC
Organism: Actinomycetota bacterium; assembly: GCA_036281075.1. GTDB lineage: Bacteria > Actinomycetota > UBA4738 > UBA4738 > HRBIN12 > JAJNBA01. The sequence goes on from DASUPO010000060.1 coordinate 3,221, forward strand.
GGGCCGTGTCTGATCGCGGATCGTGAGGTCGCCGTCGAGCTCGAAGCCGACCCCGCCGGTATGCCGGACGGCCCTGCTCTGGAACGTCATCACGGGCCACTTCTCGACGTTCAGGAAATCGTCGCTCTTCAGATGCTCGTCACGCTGCTCGGTGTTCGTCTGGATGCTCGCCGTTTTGACCTCGACGTGGACCGAGGACTCCTCGATCGGCTCGGTCACGTCGATCCAGCCGGAGAAGTCCGTGAACCGGCCACGCACCTTCGTGAGGATGTGCCGGGCGACGAACTCCACTGCCGTGTGCGCCAGATCCAGCTCGTACTTCCCGGCAGGGGGCGGTTGGACCCCGTCGACCTTCGTGCGTGCATCTGCCATGACGCCTCCTCCATGTCCGCTTCCGATGCTCCTTACCCGAAACGGGCGGGTCCCACCTCGATATTCCTGCGGTGGTCCGCGAACGGAACGAGGGGCGAGCCGGTCATGCCACGGCGCGATCCGCGACCTCGAGCGCCTCGTCGACGATCGCGAAGCCTTCCTCGAGTTGCTCCTCGGTGATGCAGAGCGGCGGGTTCGTCATGATCCCGTTGAACCGGATCATCGTGAACAGGCCCCGCTCCAGCAGCGCCGTGTTCACCGCCTGCATCGTCTCGTTCACGACGTTGAACGGCGAGAGCGGCTCCATCGTGTCGCGGCTCTTCACGAGCTCGAGGATCCCGAACAGCCCGATGTTGCGAACGCGGCCGACGCTCGGATGCTTCGCCATCAGCTCCTCGTGATGCCGGCGCATCACCGCCTCAAGCCGCTTCGCGTTGCCGACGAGATCGTCCTCCTCGAGGACGTCGATCGCGGCGATCGCCGCGGCGCACGACAGCGGATGCGAGTTGTACGTGAGCCCCCCGTAGAACACGTTGTCCTCGAAGTGAGCGGTGATCTCCGGCCGGATCGCGACGGCGCCCAGCGGAAGGTAGGAGGACGTGAGCCCCTTCGCGGCCGACAGCAGGTCGGGCACGACCCCCCAGTGGTTCACCGCGAACCACTCGCCGGTGCGACCGAACCCGCACATCACCTCGTCGGCGATCAGCACGATCCCGTGGCGCGTGCAGAGCTCGCGGACGCCCTCGAGGTAGCCGTCCGGCGGGATCAGGATCCCGTTCGTCCCGGTGACCGGCTCCAGGATGAACGCCGCGATCGTCTGCGGGCCCTCGAGCTCGATCGTGTCCTCGAGCGTCGCGAGCGCGGTCTCGGCGTCCTCGGTCCCACGGGCCGTCCCGCGATACGGATCGAGCACGTGCACGATGCCGGGCATGGGCGGGTTCTCGTTCGCCCACCGGCGAGGGTCGCCGGTGAGGTTCACCGTCGCGTACGTGGCACCGTGGTACGAGCGGTAGCGGGCGAGCACCTTCTGCCGGCCCGTGTACGCCTTGGCGATCCGGACCGCGTTCTCGTTGGCCTCGGCGCCGCCGAGCGTGAAGAACGTCTTGTCGAGGTCCCCGGGCCAGAGCGTCGCGAGCTTCTCCCCGAGCCGGGCCCGGGTCTCGTATGCCATGAACGGCGAGATGTACGGGAGTGTCTCTGCCTGGCGCGCGATCGCCTCGGCGATCCGCTTGTCCCCGTGGCCGATGTTCACGCCCATCAGCTGGGAGTTGAAGTCGAGGTACCGCTTCCCGTCGACGTCGAAGAAGTACACGCCCTCCGCGCGGTCCACGGCGATCGGCGAGGCCTTCGACTGCGCCTGCCAGTCGTACAGCGTGTACCGCTTCGACTTCTCGACGATCTCGGCGCCGGTCATCGGACGCTCTTCGGCCATCGGTCCCGCTCCTCGTGTCGCTAGGGCGCCCATCGTAGAACGCCGCGCCGGCCGACGGACCGTTGACCCGGGTGCGTCCGCGTGACACCCTTCGTCCCCGTCGCGTGCGAGGAGGAGGGTGTGGTGTCGGTGCGTCGTGTCGCGTTCCCCGTCGTCGTCTCGCTGCTCGCGCTCCTGCTCGCCGTGCCCGCATCCGCGTTCACCTGGATCCGGCACGATCCGGACGACTTCGAGGTCGCGCCCGACGTGCACAGGACCGCGAAGCGTGTGTTCCAGGCGAGCGACGGCAGCTGGCGCTTCCGGATCTCGGCCTCGGGCGACACCGGGCCCGACTACCGCCTGAAGGTGCTGTTGGACACACGGGGAGGGCCGAGGGCCGAGTTCGCCATGGTGGCCACCGTCTCCGGCCTCGAGCTCGTCTCGTGCGACGTCCACCGGATCGGCGGAGGGTCGATCGACGCGAACTGCGACGCGGACGCCTTCCGCGCCTGGTGGGGCGTCGCCCGTCGCGATCTCGACCACTCCAAGGTGATCCGCTGGCGGATCGTGGCGAGGGAAACGCCCGAGTTCGGCGGAGCGGTGACGGATCTCGCGCCGAACGGGGGCTGGTACCGCTGATCAGCCGGCCTTGACGATCGCGCCGCCCTTCATCACGAACGGAACGCTCTCCAGCACCGTGACGTCGTCGAGCGGGTCGCCGTCGACCGCGATCAGGTCGGCGTAGCGGCCCGGCGTCACGGACCCCACCCGGCCCTCCCAGCCCATCAGCTCCGCGGCGGAGAGCGTCGCGCTGCGGATCGCCTCCGCGGGCGTCTGCCCGTACCGAACGTGGAGCGCGAGGTTCTTCGCGTTCATCCCGTGCGGGTAGATGCCCGAGTCTGTACCGAACGCGATCTTGACGCCCGCCTTCACGGCCTTGGCGAAGTTCTCCCGCTGCGCCTCGTTCGTCATCTCCGTCTTGCGCAGCACCTCGTCGGAGTACCCGAGCCGCGGACCTTCCTGGAGCATCCAATCGCCGTCGAACATATCGGCGACGAGGTAGGCGCCGCGATCGACCATCAGGTCGATCGTGGCGTCGTCGATCAGGCAGCCGTGCTCGATCGACCGGGCCCCGGCGCGGAGGGCGCGCATCGCGCCCTCCGCGCCGTGCGCGTGCGCCGCGACGTGGCTCCCGCGCGAGCGCGCCTCCTCGACCGCGGCCCGGATCTCGTCCTCCGTGAGCTCGGGCTCCCCCGGGTTCGTCCCCGACGTGAGGACGGCGCCGGTCGCGATCACCTTGATGAAGTCGGCGCCCGCGTCGAAGATGCGCCGAGCGTTGGCTCGGACCTCGTCGGCCCCGGACGAGACGCCCACGCGAAGCTCCGGAGGGACCGACGTGCCGGCCGGCAGCCCCGTGATGTCCCCGCCGCCCCCAGGACGCGTCACATATGCGCCGGCACACATCATCCGCGGCCCCTCGACGCCGCCGCTCTCGATCGCATCCCGAAGCGCCACGTCGACGAACGCGTGGAACGTCCCGACGTCGCGGACGGACGTGAACCCCGCGTGCAGGGTGTCGCGAGCGTTCGGCACCCCGGTGAGCACCTCCTGGGCCGGCGAGCGGTCGACGAGATGTGCGTAGCCCCGACCCTCGTCGAGCTCTCCGATCAGGTGCGCATGGCAGTCGATCATGCCCGGCAACACCGTTCGCGCGGAGAGGTCGATCGTGGGGATCCCCTCGGGCGCCGCCCCCACGGCCACGACGTCCACGATCCGATCGTCCTCGACGAGGATCGCGCGGTCGGCGAGCGCTTCCCCGGCCGTCACGTCCACGAGGTGGCCCGTCTTCACCAGGAGCGAACCGGTCGACGGCACCGGCGGAGCATACTCTCGGCCTCCCCCGGTCGATGAGGGCCTGGAGACCTTCGGCCGCTATCGGGACAGCCGCCGCCCACCGATACCCCAGATATGGTACGGCGCAAGAATCATGCCCCGAAGCTGCCCACGGCCTTGCTGATCGCGCTCGTGGCGCTGGCCGCCGTCGCCGTGGTTCCGGCGAGGGCAGCATCTGTGACGTGGTTCGACCTGCCGGTCGGCGACTCGTTCCCGCAGGGACTCACCTCCGGGGCGGACGGGACGACCTGGGTGGCCAATCGGTTCGCGTCCCAGATCGCCCGGATCGCCCCCGACGGCACCGCCTCGACGTTCGACCTCGAGTTCGGCGTCGACCCCTACGACATCGTCCTCGGGCCCGACGGCGCGATGTGGTTCACGGAGAACAACGGAAGCCGGATCGGCCGGATCACCGTCGACGGCGAGCTCACGGAGTTTCCCCTGGCCGATCGATCGAACCCCACGGGGATCACGGTCGGGCCCGACGGCGCGCTGTGGTTCGCGCAGCGGGGCGTGAGCTCGATCGGGCGGATCACGACCGACGGGGAGGTCACCTCGTGGCCGACGATCACACCGCGCGCCGCGCCGCTGGACATCACGACGGGGGCCGACGGCGCGATGTGGTTCACCCTCACCGCCGCGGACAAGCTCGGTCGGATCACGGTCGACGGCTCGATGACCGAGGCGCCGCTCCCGCCGGAAGCGGATGCCCCGCAGGGGATCGTGCTCGGACCCGACGGCGCCCTGTGGATCACGGCCCGAGACGCCAACCGGATCGTGCGCGTCAACGGCGGCGGGAGCCTGACGTCGTGGGCGGTCCCGACCAGCGGGGCGGGATTGAACGGCATCACGGTCGGATCCGACGGAGCGCTGTGGTTCACGGAGAGCGCGGCCGACGCGGTCGGACGGATCGACCTCGCCGGCGAGATCACGGAGACACCGCTCGGCGAGGGCGCCTCGCCGACGGGCATCACGTCGGGCGCGAACGGCGCCATCTGGTTCAGCGCTCCGGGCACGAACCGCGTGGGGATGCTGGATCCCTCCGTGGACGCGGACGACACGCCGCCGGTCGTCACGATCGTGTCTCCTCCCGACGGCGCGGTCCTCACCGAGGGCGAGGGCATGCTCGCCGACTACCGGTGCGATGACGAGCCCGGCGGATCCGGCCTCGCCGCCTGCGACGGGCCCGTCCCGGGCGGGGCCGTCGTGCCCAACACGCTCGGGGCCCACGTCTTCACCGTCACCGGCCGGGACGGCCAGGGGAACACGGCCACCGGCACGCACCGCTACGTCGTCTTCGAGGACATCTCCGGTCCGATCACGAGCCAGTCGGTGTTCGGGGCGGGTCGAACGCTCCCGATCACCCTGGACCTCGGCTCGCGGCCGACGGGACCGACGTTCGCCGCCGGATACCCGCTTGTGCGCCGGGTCGACTGCGA
>DASUPO010000061.1:0-16559 GCA_036281075.1 Actinomycetota bacterium
CGCCCCGCCGTCCGCGGCGAGCCCGCCGTCAGGCGGGCTCGCCGCCCGCCCCGCCGGTCCCGCTCGGACCGCCACCGACCTCGTGCTGCCGGCGGTGCCAGTCCTCGAACCCCTGCTCCCAGCGGCCATGCGGGCCGTGACCCGTCCCGCCCTGGCCGTGATCGTGGTTCCAGCCGCGCCGCCAGCCGAAGCCCTTGAACGCGAACAGCAGCAGGAAGAACAGGGGGATGAGCAGGAAGAAGGGGAAGAACGGGAAGAACCCGTAGCCGTGCCCGCCGACGTAGCGCACCACCTCGACGTTGCCGCTCTGCTCGAGCCCCTCGCGCAGTCCCCAGTTGTAGGCGGCGATCCCGACGCCCACCAGGAGCACGATCCCCAGGATCGCCGCTCCCCATCCCCATCCGCGTCGCATCTCGAACCTCCTCGCCGGACGGGTCCGTCCCGTCCGTCGATGCCAGCCTCGCGCCGGGGTGTGAAGGAGCCGTGAACGTCCCGCGGAGGGTTCGCGTAGGCTCCGGCCCGTGCTCCAGGGTGAACGCGTCGTGCTCCGCCCGATCCAGTCCTGGGATCGGGAGCGCCTCTACGAGCTCGTCGAGACGATCCAGGTGCGGGCGATGGCGAGCAACGAGCCTCCCCTCCCGTTCTCCCTCGAGGAGCTCGAGGCCCGCGACCGCAGGTGGCTCGCGGAGCGACACACGGACGCCGCGTGGTTCGCGATCGACGCCGAGGAGGAAACGATCGGGATCTGCGGCCTCCACCAGATCGAGCACTTCCACCAGCGTGCGGAGGTCGGGATACGGATCGGCGAACCGTACTGGGGTGAGGGGTTCGGGCAGGACGCGGTGCGCACGCTCGTCGAGTACGGGTTCCGCCAGCTCAACCTGCGGAAGATCTCGCTCCGCGTGCTGGCCGACGACGAGCGCGCGGTCGGCGCGTACCGGAAGGCCGGGTTCGCCGAAGAGGGCCGTCTCCGCGAGCACGCGTGGTTCGACGGCAAGGTCCACGACGAGCTCGTGATGGCGATCTTCCGGGACGCGACGCCCTAGCGCGAGAGATCGACCGCGTACCGGACCATGGGTTCGTTCGCGCAGTCGAAGTCGTGGCGGCTCGTCGCGCCGTCCAACGTCCATCCGGCTCGCTCGTAGAAGAGCCGGGCTCGCTCGTTCGCCCCGAGCACCCAGAGCGTCGCTCGGGTGAACCCTGCGTTCCGGAGCCCGGACGCGGCCTCGGCGAACAGCGCCCGGCCCACGCCGGTCCCGACCACCCCGGGATCGAGGTAGATCGCCGGCACCTCACCGGTGCCCGGCGGCGCGTCCTCGTCCCGCGACGGTCCGAACGTGGCGAACCCGACGATACGGCCGTCCTCCTCGGCGACGAGCGTTCCCCGCTCGCTCGAGGGATCGTCGAGGTGCTCGCGGCGCTGCGCCTCCCGCTCGTCCACGGACAGCCGGTCGAGGTAGGCGTCGGGCAGCAGCCCACGGTAGGCCGCCCGCCACGACGCCACGTGGACCATCGCGATCGCCCGCGCGTCCTCCGGGGTCGCGGCGCGGATCCGCCTCGTGCTCGTGACCACGGGCTACCGGAGCAACCCGTCGAGCGCCGCGAGCTCGTCGCCCGAGAGCTTCCACGCCTCGACCGCGGCGGCGTTCGCGCGCACCTGCTCGGCGGAGGTCGCGCCCGCGATCACGGTCGCGACCTCCTCGTGGGAGGCGAGCCACGACATCGCGAGCTCGAGGATCGTGTGGCCACGATCCTCGGCGAAGGCCGTGAGCCGCTCCACCAGGTCGAAGCGCTCGTCGGTCATGAACTCGTCCCAGCGACCCCGTCCGGCGAGCCGCGAGCCCGGGGGCGGCGCCTCCCCCCGGCGGTACTTGCCGGTCAGCAGCCCCGAGGCGAGCGGGAAGTAGGGCATGAAGCTGATCCCGAGGCGCCGGCAGGCGGGGAGCACCTCGGCCCGCGGCTCGCGCTCGAGGAGGCTGTACTCGTTCTGCACCGTCACGAACCGACGGATGCCGAGCTCCGCGGCCGCGTCGGCGGCCTCGTCGAGCTGCTTGCCGGAGAAGTTCGAGCAGCCGATCTCGAGGACCTTGCCTTCGTCGACGAGGGCCGACATCGCCGACAGCGTGTCCTCGATCGGTGTCTGGTCGTCCGGCGTGTGGAGCAGGTAGACGTCCAGATGGTCGGTCGCCAGACGGGCGAGGCTCTCCTCGCAGGCGCGGCGCACCCAGCGCGGGTCGCCGCCGGTCATGCCGTCCGGCGGCGTCCGCATCCCGAACTTCGAGACGATCGCGGCGCGGTCCCGGCGGCCGGCCAGGGCCCGCCCCAGGAACTCCTCCGACTTCGTGTCGCCGTACAGATCCGCGGTGTCGAAGAGGTTCGCACCGACCTCGAGGGCGGCGTCGATCACCTCGCGCGTTCGGTCCTCGTCGATCCGCCGTCCGAAGTTGTTGCAGCCGATCCCCGAGATCGGAACCGGCACGGATCCGATCGAGCGCATCTGCACGGACCCATGCTCCCAGGACGCGGCCGGCCCGACCGCTACGCCTCCACGGCCTCCCGCGGATGCAGCAACCCGAAGAGATAGGCCTCCGTCAGAGCCTCCCAGGAGGCCTCGATGATGTTCTCGCTCACGCCGACCGTGGTCCACGAGCGCTCGCCGTTGGACGAATCGATCAGGACGCGGACGACGGCCGCGGTGCCGTGCGCCTCGGCGAGCACACGGACGCGGTAGTCCTCGAGCTCGATGTGCTCGAGCTCCGGATAGTCGTTCGTCAGCGCCTTGCGAAGCGCGTCGTCGAGCGCACCGACCGGTCCGTGTCCTTCCGCCGACTCGATGTGACGCGTGCCCTTCGTGCGCACCTTCACCGTGGCCTCCGCGAGGGGCGGCTCGCCGTCGCCGACGCGCTCCTCCACGTGCACCCGATAGCTGTCGATCTCGAAGAACGGCTGGGTCCAGCCCGACGCCCGACGGAGCAGCAGCTCGAGCGACGCGTCCGCGACCTCGAACGTGTACCCGCGGGCCTCGCGCTCCTTCAGCTCCCCGAGCGCCGCGGGGATCGCGGTCTCTTCGACGTCGAGGCCGAACTCCGCGGCCTTCATCTTCAGGGTCGCGGCCCCGCCGAGGTCCGACGCCACGACGCCGCGCCGGTTGCCGACGGCGTCCGGCGCGACGTGCTCGTACGCCTCGCTGAAGCGCGCCACGCCGCTCGCGTGCAGCCCGGCCTTGTGCGTGAACGCGTAGCGGCCAGCGTACGGCTGGCGCGAGTCGGGCGCGACGTTCGCGACCTCGGCCACGTAATGGGCGACCTCGGTCAGCTGCTCGACCGCGCCGTCGGGGAGGCAGTCCGCGTCCATCTTCAGCACGAGGTTCGCGGCGATCGGCACGAGGTCCGCGTTGCCGGTCCGCTCGCCGTAGCCGTTCACGACGCCCTGCACCTGGAGGACGCCGGCCTCGACCCCGGCCAGCGCCGAAGCGACGGCGCAGCCGGCGTCGTTGTGCGTGTGGATCCCCAGTGCCGCCCCGTCCAGTCGCTCGCGGACCTCGCCCACGACGCGCGCGACGTCCGACGGCAACGTGCCGCCGTTCGTGTCGCAGAGGACGAGCCGCTCGGCGCCTTCCTCGGCCGCGGCCTCCAGGACCCGGAGCGCGAACCCCGGGTTCCCGGCGTACCCGTCGAAGAAGTGCTCGGCGTCGAAGAACACCCGGCGGTCCTGGCCGCGGAGGTGGCGGACCGTTTCGCGGACCATCGCGACGCCCTCGACGAGGTCGGTCCTGAGCGCCCTCTCGACGTGGAGGTCCCAGGTCTTCCCGACGAAGCAGACGGTCTGCGTGCCGGCGTCCAGGAGGTCGGTGAGGACGGCGCTGTCCTCCGCCCGCTCGCCCGCCCTGCGCGTCATCCCGAACGCGACGAGCTCGGCGTGTTCGAGCCGCTCCTTCGTCGCGAGGCGGAAGAACTCGGTCTCGCGGGGGTTCGCGCCCGGCCAGCCGCCCTCGATGTAGGGCACACCGAGCTGGTCGAGCTTGTGCAGGATCCGCATCCGGTCCTCGACCGAATAGGACAACCCGGGCGCCTGGGCGCCGTCGCGAAGCGTCGTGTCGTACAGCTCGACGCGTGGCCCGGAGGCGGTCACGACACGGCCTCGATCACGAGATCGCCGACCTCCGACGTCGTGAAGCCCATCTGGCCGGCGCGCATCGTCGCCATCCTCGTGACCGCGACGCCGATCCCTCGATCGACGCGGTCGGCCGCGGCGTCCTGCCCGAGCTCCCGGAGTAGCATCATCAGCGCCCCGATCGCGGCGAGCGGGTTGATCGTTCCCCTGCCGGTCTCGGCGGGCGCCGTGCCGCCGATCGGCTCGAACATCGACACGCCGTTCGGGTTGATGTTGCCGCCGGCCGCGATCCCCATGCCCCCCTGGATCACCGCGCCGAGGTCCGTGACGATGTCGCCGAACATGTTGTCCGTCACGATCACGTCGAACCGCGAGGGATCCTCGATCAGGTACAGGCACGCCGCGTCGACGTGGACGTACTCGTGGCGGACATCCGGGTACGCGACCGCGACCTCGTCGACGACCCGCTGGTAGAGGTCGCCGGCGTAGGTCAGCACGTTCGTCTTGTGGACGAGCGTGACCTGCCGACGTCGGCCCGGCCGCATCGCAAGCTCGAACGCGTAGCGGACCACCCGCTCGACGCCGTGCCGCGTGTTCACGGACTCCTGGATCGCGACCTCGTGCGGCGTGTCCTTCCGGTGGAAGCCGCCGCCGCCCGTGTAGAGGCCCTCGGAGTTCTCGCGGACGACGACGAGGTCCACGTCCTCGTCGTGGTGATGCGGGATCAGCGTGGTCATCCCGCGGTAGCGGATGATCGGACGGAGGTTCACGTACTGGTCGAGCTCGAACCGGATCCGCAGCAGCAGCTCGCGCTCGAGCACACCCGGCGGCACGCGCGGGTCCCCGACGGCGCCGAGGAGGATCGCGTCGCAGCCCGCGAGCCGCACGAGCTCCTCGTCGGGGAGGACCTCGCCGGTGCGGAGGTAGCGGTCGGCGCCGAGGTCGAACTCGATCAGGTCGACCTTCAGCTCGCCACGGAAGACGTCGAGCACGCGGAGCGCCTCGCGGATCACCTCCGGCCCCGTGCCGTCCCCCGGGATCACGCCGATCCTGAGCGGGAGGTCGCCGGTCCGGAGCGGGTCGGAGCGGGTCTCGGTGGCGGGCGTCGCGCTCACGGCGCGACCTCGCCGGCCTCGTTCTCGGCGGCCTCGCCCTCCGCGGCCGAGGCCGCGAGCGCACGGTTGATCGCGGCCAGGTAGGCGCGGGCGCTCGCTTCGACCACGTCGGTCGCGACCCCGCGGCCGGTGACGCGCCGGCCGTCGATGTCGAGCTGGACGACGACGTCGCCCAACGCGTCGGACCCGCCGGTCACGGAGGAGACGTTGAACGTGATCAGGCGGGCCTCGACGCCCGCGGCGCGCTGGATCGCGCCGCAGGCGGCGTCGATCATCCCGTCGCCCATCGCGGACTCCTCGATCACCTCGTCGGCGCGGCGGAGCCTCACGGTCGCCGTCGGCGAGAGGTGGGTGCCGCCGCCCGAGGCCAGGGACTCGAGGACGAGAACGTCCTCCTTCCCGCTGCCGACCTCCTCGTGGACGATCGCGGCCAGGTCCTGGTCCGTGATCTGGATCTTCCGGTCGGCGAGCTCCTTGAAGCGCGCGAATGCGCGGTTCATGTGGTCGGCGTCGATCGAGATCCCCACCTTCTCGAGCGCGTCGGCGAACGCGTGCCGGCCGGAGTGCTTGCCGAGCACGATCCGGTTGCCCTCGAGGCCGATCTCGACCGGGTCCATGATCTCGTACGTCGCGCGGTTGGCCAGGACGCCGTGCTGGTGGATCCCGCTCTCGTGCGCGAACGCGCTCGCGCCGACGACCGCCTTGTTCGCCTGCACCGAGTACCCGGTGAGCGACGAGACCAGTCGGGACGTGCGCGTGATCTCCTTCAGGTCGAGCCCGTGGCGCACGCCGAGCGCCTCGCTCCGCGTCCGGACCACCATCGCGATCTCCTCGAGCGAGCAGTTCCCCGCCCGCTCGCCGATCCCGTTCACCGCGACCTCCACCTGCCGCGCGCCGTGCTCGATCCCGGCGAGGGAGTTCGCGACGGCGAGGCCCAGGTCGTTGTGGCAGTGGGTCGAGATCGTCACGTGATCGGGCGTCCGCTCTCGGACGATCCGCACGAGCTCGCCGAACTCCGCCGGGGTCGCGTACCCGACCGTGTCCGGCACGTTGATCGTCGTGGCGCCGGCCTCCACGGCGACCTCGAAGCACTCGAGCAGGAAGTCGAGCTCCGTACGCGTCGCATCCTGCGCGCTGAACTCGACGTCCTCGGTGTAGCCGGCTGCGAGCTTCACGCCCTCCTCGATCCCGTCGAGGACCTGGCGGTGCGACATCCGGAGCATGTCCTCCATGTGGATCTGCGACGTCGAGATGAACACGTGGATCCGCCAGCGCTCGGCGCCCTTCAGCGCCTCCGCGGCGCGCTCGATGTCCCCGGGGACCACGCGGGCCAGCGAGGCGATCACCGGCCCCTTCACGCTGGTCGCGATCTCGCGGACCGCCTCGAACTCGCCGTCCGACGAGATCGCGAACCCGGCCTCGAGGACGTCGACCCGCAGCCGGGCGAGCTGCTCGGCGATCTCGACCTTCTCGTCCCTCGTGAGCGCGATCCCGGGGGCCTGCTCCCCGTCGCGCAGCGTCGTGTCGAAGAACCGGACTACGTCGGGGTCGGCGGAGGCGCTCACGACGGCGGCACCTTCTCCTCGCTGTGCAGCCACGGCATCATCGTCCGGAGCTCCCGCCCCACCTCCTCGAGCTGGGACGAGCGCGCCTCGCGCCGCTTCGCCAGGAAGTCCGGGAACCCCCCGTCCGCCTCGGCGATCCACTTCTCGGCGAACGAGCCGTCCTGGATCTCGGCGAGGACCCGATGCATCGTCTCGCGGCTGCGCTCGTCGACCACCCGCGGGCCGCTGACGTAGTCGCCCCACTCGGCCGTGTCGGACACCGAGTAGCGCATCCACGACAGGCCGCCCTCGTAGATCAGGTCCACGATCAGCTTCATCTCGTGCAGGCACTCGAAGTACGCGATCTCCGGCTGGTAGCCGGCCTCGACGAGCGTGTCGAAGCCCGACCGGATCAGCTCCGAGATCCCGCCGCAGAGCACCATCTGCTCGCCGAACAGGTCGGTCTCGGTCTCCTCCTTGAACGTCGTCTCGATGATCCCGGCACGGGCGGCGCCGATCCCCGCTCCGTACGCGAGCGCCCGCTGCAGCGCCTTGCCGGTGGCGTCCCGCTCCACCGCGACGAGCGCCGGCGTGCCGATCCCCTCCTCGTAGGTCCGGCGGACGAGGTGGCCTGGACCCTTGGGCGCGATCATCGTCACGTCGACGTCGGCCGGCGGCCGCACCGTGCCGAAGTGGATCGAGAAGCCGTGCGCGAACATCAGCATGTCGCCGGCGTTGAGGTGCGGGGCGATCTGATCCGGGTACACCTTCGCGTGCGACGTGTCCGGCAGCAGCACCATCGTGACGTCGGCCTCCGCGACGGCGTCGGCGGTGTCGAGGACCCGCAGGCCGGCCTCCTCGGCCTTCGCGCGGCTCGTCGAGCCGGCGCGCAACCCCACGCGGACGTCGTGCCCCGAGTCCTTCAGGTTCTGCGCGTGCGCGTGCCCCTGCGACCCGTAGCCCAGCACGGCGATCTTCTGCCCGGCCAGGGCGGACGGGTCGGTCTCCTGCTCGTGGTAGATCGTCGCCATCCTCGGGTCCTCCTCGTTCCTGGCCTCCGCTCCCGCCGGCGCGGGCCTACACGCCTCCGCCGGTCCAGTCGGGCTGGTCCTCGGCGCCTGCGGCCTTCGCGACCCGCAGGCCCTTCTGCTGGATCCCCCGCTCGCCACGTGAGAGCGCGATCCGTCCGGTGCGCGATAGCTCCACGATCCCGTACTCGCTCAGGAGCTCGCGCAGCGCCTCGAGCTTCTCGGGCTTCCCCGAGGCCTCGACCGTGAGGGTCGTCTTCGTCACGTCGACGATGCTCACTCGGAAGACCTCTGCGATCTCCATGATCCGGGCCCGGGCGTCCCCGCGTGCCCGCACCTTCGCGAGCATCAGCTCGCGCTCCACCGCGGTCCCGGCGTCGTGCTCCAGGATCTTGATCACGTTGATCAACTTGTTCAGCTGCTTCGTGACCTGCTCGAGCGGCTTGGACTCGACGTTGACGACGATCGTCATCCGCGACAGTCCGTCCGTCTCGGTGGGTCCGACCGCGAGCGAGTCGATGTTGAACCCGCGGGCGGAGAACAGACCGGCGACCCGCGTGAGGACGCCGGGCTTGTCCTCGACCAGCACGGAGATCGTGTGCAGGGTCATGCGATCGGCGCCTCCGCCGGGTCGTCCTGGGGCTGGAGCCCCTCCGGCCCGGTGATGATGTCGTCGTTCGAGGCCCCGGCCGGCACCATCGGGAAGCACATCTCCCCGCTATCGCAGCGGAAGTCGATCACGACGCTGCGATCGTCGACCGACAGCGCCTTCTCGATCACGGCGTCGACCTCCTCCGGCCGCTCGGCCCGCAGGCCGACGGCGCCGTACGCCTCGGCGAGCTTCACGTAGTCGGGCACGTCGTACGTGAGGTGCACCTGGGAGTAGCGCTCCTCGTAGAACAGCTCCTGCCACTGACGCACCATCCCGAGGTACGCGTTGTTGACGATCGCGGTGACGAACGGGATCTTCTCGGTCGTCGAGGTCGCGAGCTCCTGGCACGTCATCTGGAAGCAGCCGTCGCCGTCGATCGCGATCACGCGGCGGTCGGGCTGTCCGGCCGCCGCGCCGAGCGCGGCCGGCACCGCGAAGCCCATCGTGCCGAGCCCGCCCGAGTTGATCCACGTGCGCGGCTTCTCGAACGACCAGAACTGCGACGCCCACATCTGGTGCTGGCCCACGCCGGCGACGACGATCGCGTCGTCGCCGGCGTGGGCCCGCAGGCGTTCGATCGCGTACTGGGCCTTCAGCGGCCCGTCCGGCTGCTGGTCGTAGCGCAGCGGGTGATCCGCCTGCCACTCCGCGAGCTGAGCGAACCACACGGTCCGGTCGGGGATCCCCGCCTCGTCCTGCCGCCTCGTGACCTCCGCGAGCAGCTTGGCGGTCACGTCCTTGCAGTCCCCCACGATCGGCACGTCAGCGACACGGTTCTTTCCGATCTCGGCCGGGTCGATATCGACGTGGACGATCTTGGCGTCGGGCGCGAACGTCGCGAGCTGACCGGTCACCCGGTCGTCGAAGCGTGCCCCGATCGCGACGAGCAGGTCCGCCTTCTGCATCGCGGTGACGGCCGTGTAGACGCCGTGCATGCCCGGCATCCCCAGCGCCAGCTCGTGGCTGTCCGGGAACGCGCCGCGGGCCATCAGCGTCGTCACGACGGGGAGGTGCGCCGTCGTCGCGAGCTCGAACAGCTCCTCCGTCGCGTTCGCCTTGATCACGCCGCCGCCCACGTACAGGACCGGCCGCTCCGAGCTCATGATCAGCTTCGCGGCCTCGACGACCTGTCGCATGTTCCCCTTCGTGGTCGGCCGGTACCCGGGCAGCTCGACCTGGTCGGGCCATCGCCACGTCGTCTCGTTCACGAGGACGTCCTTGGGAAGGTCCACGAGCACCGGTCCGGGCCGCCCGGTCCGCGCGATGTGGAACGCCTCGCGGATCGTCTCGGCGACGTCGCCCGGATCCTTCACGAGGAAGTTGTGCTTCGTGACCGGCATCGTGATCCCGGTGATGTCGGCCTCCTGGAACGCGTCGTTGCCGACCACCGGCGTCGGCACCTGCCCGGTGATCGCGACGATCGGGACCGAGTCCATCTTCGCGTCGGCCAGCGCGGTCACGAGGTTGCACCCGCCCGGGCCGGACGTCGCCATCGCGACGCCGACCTTGCCGGTCGCCCACGCGTAGCCCTCCGCCGCGTGCCCGGCGCCCTGCTCGTGCCGGCACAGCACGTGGCGGACCGAGGACTCGAGCAACGGGTCGTAGGCGGGCAGGATCGCCCCGCCCGGGATGCCGAAGACGACGTCGACGCCCTCGCCCTCGAGGGCCTTGAACAGCGCTTGGGCACCGCTGACCTTCATCGAGCGACGGCTTCCCGTTCCATGTCCTCGACCGGGCCGGTCTCGACCCGCTCGACCGTCGCGCCCAGGCGCCTGGCCAGGTTCCGGCAGGCGCGCTCGAACTCCCACGGCGTCCAGTCGCGGCGGCGGCTCTGCAGCTCCTCCCCGCCGAACCCGCTCAGGTACGTGACCTCGGACGCCAGGTAGCGCTCGACCGTGGCCCTCGTGCCGGGATCGTCGGTCTCGACGCTCACCTGCCCCGGCCCCTCCCACAGCACGCTCGCGACGGTGCTCCCGTCCTTCTCGAACTCGTATCGCATGGGACTCCTCCTCCTGATCGGTCTTCCTTAGGGCTTCGGCACGTTCCTGGGTGCAAAAAACCCCTCGCGTGGCGAGGGGTCTCGGCGCGGGACGCGGGCCTCTCGGGCCCGGCCGCGCCTACGCGATAAGTACGAGGACGGTGCTCGGCGAGGTCCTCGTGGTCTTCATGGTCCGGCCAGTCTGGGCGGCTCCCCAGGAAGTGTCAACCCTGATCCGGCCGACGGCCGGCCCCGGAGGACCAGCTACGATGGTCACACCCGGACCAGCGGCCCCCGTTCCGCGGGTCCACCCGAGATCCCGTTCGTCTGGTTCGGGCTCCCTGATCGAGTTCACGGCCGTCTGGCTGCTGATGTCGACCTTCGTGCCTCAGGACATCCCTGCGAAACTCGGCATCGCGCCCTTCCTCGCTGTCTGGATCCCGGTCTCGATCATCAACTACCGCAAACGTTCCGACCTTCGCATGGACTCCTGGTTCGACGTCGCCGCCGGCGGAGATCCGCTGGTCTCACGCCAGATCCTGGTCAGCGGCGAAGTGATCCCCGACCACGAACCCATCTCCGGTGATCTCGAATTCTCGGATCTGCGGGTCGTGTGCGCTCGCCCTCGTCTTCATCACGGTGATCCCGTGCTTCACTCGAGACTCCCCCCGGAGGAACTGCAGCAGCACGACGTTGTCGGAGATGTGCGAGATCCCGAACTCGGACAGGCGAGTGACACCGAAGAGCTCTCCGACCTCCTGGGTCATCATCACGCTGACCCCTTGACGGGAGCACCGCTGGAGGAGTGAGTACACGTACTCGCGGAAGCGGGTGTCATCGGTCGAGACAGCCTTCAGATCGCCGAGACTGTCGATCACGATGCGGCGCGCTCCCGTCGCTTCGACCGTCTGAAGGAGCTCATGCACCCATTCGTCCAGGTACAGATCGACGGGCGTGCGATACATGAGCTCGACGCCCTCCTCATCGAGAGTCCAGCCGAATCCGTGGACGATCCGCTCGAGTTGGGCGGCGTTCTCCTGGAGCGTGGCGATCACACCGGGTTCGCCCCGCCGAGCCCCCTCGAAGATGAAGTGCAGGCCCATCAGGGTTTTCCCCGATCCCGACGGACCTGCCACGAGGGTCGAGGCCCCGTGCCAGTATCCGCGCCCGAGCATCTCGTCGAGGATCGTGATGCCCGACGAGATCCTGGCGTCGTCCAGCTCGTACGGTTCTTGATCGACCGGGTCGGCCAATCGAGGGAAGAACTGGACCCCGTCGCCGGAGATCCGGTAGGCATGCTTGCCGGAGAGGAAGTCGCTCCCACGGAGCTTGAGCACCTGGAAGACACGGAACTCGCGGCCCCCTACTCGATCGACGGAGAGCGACAGGATCGAGTCGGCGACCGCGAACTCGGCGGACTCGGCGATCTCGTCGTGGCCGTACTCGCCGACCCAGAACGACGTCACCGGAAACGCGGACAGTCGACCGGCGAGCTCATGGAGGAAACGTCGGAAGTCCTCGTCCCGCCTCGCGTACGGATGCAGCGCCTTGAAGCTGTCGATGACGATCATCCCGGGGCGACGCTCCTTCAGGAAGCCGCTGACTCTCTCGAGGACTCCCGGAAGGCCTTGGTCGTTCACGGTCCCGCCCAGATCCTCGTAGAAGACCGCGCTGCCGATCGCCCGTTGATCGAAGAAGCTCAGCGTCTGGCCGTATCGCAGGATCTTCTCGAGCGGCTCGGAGACCGTGGAGAGGTAGATCGCCGGCCGCTCCCGTGTCGCGTTATGGAACGCGTACTGCTGAGCGAGGATCGTCTTCCCGGAACCGGGGAGTCCGATGATGAGGTTGATCCCGTTGGCGGGCAGGCCCCCGCCCAACATGTCGTTCAGTCGTTCCGAGCCGCTGGACACCCGTTCGCTCATGACGAGAGCACCTCGGTTCGAAGGAACGCGCTCTGCCCGAGCAGGTCCTTGACGGTCGACACCAGCTGCAGGGGATCGAGGGGCTTCTGGAGGAACGCGTCGGCCCCGTACTCCAGGGCCTCGTCGCGGGATTCCAGTGGCGATATCGCGAGGACGAGTGCTCCCCGTTCCCGGAAGGTCCGGCAGAGATCCGGACCCGCACCGCCGGAGATCAGGAGATCGACCACGGCGAGATGAGGGGACCGCTCCTCGAAGACGGCCTCCGCTTCGCGCGCCTCGAGCGCCATGATCGTCTCGTAGCCCTCGGTCCGCAGGAAGTACTCGGCGAGCTCAGCGGCGTGCGGGTCACGTTCCGCCAACATGATGACCAGCCGGGTTTCGGATCCGGTGATCGCGACCTTCGCATCGGGATGGTCGCCCAGACGGTCCTTCAGGAGCCGGTGTGCATCGGCTGGCTGCATGCCCTGCTCGATGCTCCGGAGGACGAAGCGCAGCTGCTCGACGTGGTCCCGCGTGTACAGGCGGTGGCCCCCAGGACTGCGATCGGGCATGACGACGCCATACCGCTCTTCCCAGGTGCGCAAGGTGGCGGTGGGCACACCGAGCATCCTGGCGACCGCCCCGATGCTGTAGATGGCAGCTGTCACAGCACGCGAGCCTACCCGAATATGAGGAAGTTTTCCACCTCGAATCTCCTCAGAACACCTTCAACCTATCAAACAGGACCGGGCCGCAAGAGAATCTATCCCATCCATCCTAGCCTCACCATCGCCTTCGAGCTTGACCTCTTCACCTATGAGGAGGTAGCCTCTTCAACCCTGAGGCACGGTCAAGGACGCTGATGCAGGAAAACCAGGGACTCGAGCGCCACCCAGTTCGGATCCAGTCTGAGCGACTCGCTGAGAACAACCGCGGACACGTCGCGGGAACGAGCAACGGGGGATCGAGCAACAACGGCACCTCCGCCGAGGCGAGGTACCGGGCTCTGTTCGAGAGCGCGCGCGACGCGATCCTCATCGTGGACCGAGAGGGCCTCTGCACCGATGCGAACCCGCGAGCGACCGAACTCGTCGGATACGAGCGACAGGAGCTGCTCTCGATGTCCGTCCTCGATCTGGTTGCGGCCGAACCGGGGTGGGCGGATGAGGAGTTCCGACGCTTCATCGATCAGGAGCGCTGGACGGGAGAGGTGGACCTGCGGCGCAAGGATGGATCCCTCGTCCAGGTCGACGTGTCCGCAACCAGGGTGGACACCGGATCGGGGGGTCCGCCCATCTATCTGGCGGCGATACGCGACCTCAGCGATCGGAAGCGGCTCATCGAAGAGGGCGTCGAGCTCGTCCGAGCGGAAGCGGAGGCCCAAGCACAAGCGGAGGCCGCGAGACAACGGGTCCGCTTCGTCTCCGACGTCAGTGAGCTCCTCGCCGTCTCACTCGACTACCCGGCAACCTTCGTGCGTCTGGCCGAGGTGGTTGTACGGGAGATCGCCGATCTGTGCCTCATCGACCTGGTCCAAGAGTCTGGCTCCCTCGAGCGCGTCGCGGCGGTGCATGCGAACTCGTCGAAGCAACCCCTGGCAGCATCGCTCGGTGACTACGCGCCTCGAACGGGGAGCTCGCACCCGGTTGCCCGGGCCTTGGCGACCGGCGAGGCGCAGGTGTTCTCCGGGTCGGCGCGAACGTTGCGGGCCATCAACCAGGGCGAGGAACACCTGCGGATCGTGCGGGAGCTCGGTGTCCAGTCATACCTGTCCGTCCCGTTGATCGCTCGAGGTCGCACGCTCGGCGTCCTCAGCCTGGTCTCCACGACCCCAGACATCCGGTACGGCGAGTCGGACGTGCGACTGGCCGAGGAGGTCGCCCGGCGAGCGGCCGTCCGGATCGACAACGCGCGGCTCTACGAGGAGCGGGATCACACGGCCAAGGTCTTGCAGAGGAGCCTCCTGCCTCCCAGTCTTCCCTCCATCCCGCATGTCCAGCTTGCGGCGCGCTACCTGCCGGTGGGCGAAGGGAACGAGGTCGGCGGAGACTTCTACGACGTCTTCGACTGCGGCGGCGGGAACTGGGCGGCGGCGGTGGGCGACGTCTGCGGGAAAGGACCGGAGGCGGCCGCGGTCATGGGACTCGTTCGACACACGTTGCGTGCAGTGGCCCGTTTCGAGCACAAGCCGAGCGCGTTGCTCCGCGAGTTGAACCGAGCGCTCCTCGAGCAGAGCGTCGAGGAGCGATTCTGTACCGTCTGTCATCTGCGCCTACGGCCGAGCCGTGATCATCTCCGGATCACATTGTGCTCTGCGGGACACCCTCTCCCCTTGCTCTTGCGGCGAGACGGCCGCCTGTCGTCGGTGGGGGAAACGGGGCAGCTCATCGGCGTGTTCCCCGAGGTCTCGCTGGTGGACTCGGTCGTCGACATGGATCCCGGCGATACGTTGCTGATCTACACGGACGGAGCCACCGAACAGCGTCGCGAGGCTGTCGCCGGGGAGACGAGACTGCGCGACGCGTTCGCCGCCTCACTCGGCAGGGACGCCGAAGAGACCGCTGCCGGGGTGGAGGGAGCTCTTCGTTCCGCTCGTGGGTCGTCACCCCAACGCGATGACGTAGCCCTGTTGGTCATCCGGGCCGCGGAGCCGGATCCGCGCCCGTCGGCGTCAGACTAACTTCGGTCCGATCATCGAACAGCGCCGGTGCTAGCGTTCGGCCGCGATGGCCACGCCCGAGCCCGCCGATCCCGCGCTCGACGCCGCGGTCCGGACGGTCCCGGCGTTCCGGGACGCCGAACTCGAGATCACGCCGATCGCGGAGGGCCGAACGAACCGCAACTTCCGGGTGACGGCCGAGGACGGGTCGTACTTCCTCCGCCTCTCGGAGAAGGACACGGCCTTCCTCGGCATCGACCGGAACGCCGAACAGGAGTCGATGCGAGCCGCCGCCGAGGCCGGGGTCGGCCCGGAGGTGGTCGCCTTCCTCCCGGAGCTCGGTTGTCTCATCACGAAGTGGCTCGACGCAGCGCCGCTGTCCGAGGGAGATCTCGAGCGCGACGAGATCCTCGCGCCGGCGATCGACGCGATCGCGGCGATCCACGCGGGCCCGGAGCTCGCGTGGTCCTTCGAGCCCCTCCGGATCGTCGAGGACTACCGGCGGATCGCGGAGGAGCGAGGCGTCACCGTCCCGGAGACGTACGGCCCCGCGTACGAGATGGCCGGGAGGATCGAGGCCGCCTTCGGCGAGGCTCCGATACCGTGGAGGCCCTGCCACAACGATCTCCTCGAGTCGAACTTCCTCCTGCGCGACGGCCACGTCTGGATCGTCGATCACGAGTACGCGGGGATGGGCGATCCGTTCTTCGACCTGGGGAACTTCTCGATCAACAACGCGCTCTCGGACGACGCGCAGGAACGCGTACTCGAGCTCTACTTCGGCGAGCCAACGGACGCGCACCGCGCCCGGCTGAAGCTGATGCGGATCATGTCGGACTTCCGCGAGGCGATGTGGGGCGTGGTCCAGCAGGGCCTGTCGACGCTGGACATCGACTACGTCGAGTACGCGACGACCCATTTCGATCGGCTGTCGACGACGATGGCCGACCCGCGGTTCGACGACTGGCTCGACGCCGCCCGACGGCTCTGATCGGCATGGTGGACGACCGTGCCCGGGTCGTGATCGTCGGCGGCGGCGTGGGCGGGACGAGCATCGCGTACCACCTGACGAAGCTCGGCTGGACGGACGTGCTGCTCGTCGACCGGGGCGAGCTGACATCCGGCTCGACGTTCCACTCGGCGGGGCTCGTCGGGCAGCTGCGCTCGTCGGTGAGCCTGACACGGATGATGATGTACGGCACAGACCTCTACCGGAAGCTCGAGGCGGAGACCGGCGTGGACGTGTCGTGGCACGAGGTCGGCTCGCTCCGGCTCGCGTCATCCGTGGAGCGCCTGCAGGAGCTGCAGCGCCAGGCCGGGTGGGGTCGCACGTTCGGATTGCCGCTCGAGATCCTCTCGACCGATGAGGCGCACGATCGCTTCCCGCTGTTCGATCGCTCCGGCGTCCTCGGAGCGGCGTTCCTGCCGACGGACGGGTACCTCGACCCGAGCGGACTCGCGTTCGCGCTGGCCGAGGGAGCGAAGGCACGCGGAGCGGAGATCTCCACCGGGACGCGCGTCACATCGATCGAGGTGCGCGAGGGGCGCGTCCGGGGCGTCGTGACGGAC
>DASUPO010000062.1:0-15815 GCA_036281075.1 Actinomycetota bacterium
CCGGCCGCCCGCGCCCACCGGAGGGCCGCTACGGCGGTCGCGCCGGTCGCCACGCCGTCGTCCACGACGACGACGGTGCGCCCGGCGACCGGCGCGGGCGCCCGGCCGCCCCGGTAGGCGGCCTCGCGCCGCGCGATCTCCGCCTCCTGCCGCGTGGCCTCGCGCCGGATGTAGTCGTCCGGCACATGCAGCTGGCGCACCGCGCGCTCGTGCAGGACCAACACTCCGGGTGCGACGGCACCGATCGCGAGCTCCGGGTTCCCCGGCGCCCCGAGCTTGCGCGGGATCACGACGTCGAGCGGCGCGCGCAACGCTCGCGCCACGGGGGTCGCGACCGCGACGCCGCCGCGCGGGATCGCGAGCACGGTCGCCGGGCCGTCGACGCGGTCCGCGACCTCGGTTGCGAGCCTCGCACCGGCGTCGTCGCGGTCGCGGTACACGTGTCCGATCATCGCAGCTGCGTTGCTCCGTCAGCCCGGCCCCGACTAGCATGAGCCGCGTTGCCACGGACGCGAGGAGGCACCGGGTGGTTCACGCGTACATCCTGATCCAGACGGAGGTGGGCAAGGCGGCGGCGGTCGCGAGCGCCGTCCGGGAGACGGCCGGGGTGACGGACGCCGAGGACGTCACCGGTCCCTACGACGTGATCGTCCGTGCGGAGGCGGACAGCGTGGACGATCTCGGGAGGCTCGTCGTCGCGCGGATCCAGGCGATCGAAGGCATCACGCGGACGCTCACCTGCCCCGTCGTGCACCTGTGACGACGGACCCTCAGGCCCCCAACTCGCGTACCCCCGTGCTCTTGCGTTCGGCCTCGTGTCGCTCGACGGCGAGGTCCAGCAGCCGGTCGACCAGGTCCCGGTAGGGCAGTCCGGAGGCGTCCCAGAGCTTCGGGTACATCGAGATCGACGTGAACCCCGGGATCGTGTTGATCTCGTTGATCCAGAGCTGGTCCGAGCCGACGAGGAAGAAGTCCACGCGGGCCATCCCGGTGCATCGGATCGTGCGGAACGCAGCCACCGAGAGCCGCTGGACCTCCTCGAGGACCTCCGGTCGGAGCTCGGCCGGGATCACCAGCCGGGCCCCGTGCTCGTCCAGGTATTTCGCGTCGTAGTCGTAGAAGTCGTGGCCCTCGGGCACGATCTCGCCGGCGATCGACGCCACCGGGTCGTCGTTGCCGAGGACCGCGCACTCGATCTCCCGCGCCCCCTCGGCGGCGGCCTCGACGACCGCGGTGCGCGCGAAGCGGAACGCCTCGTCGAGCCCGGCCGCGAGCTCGTCGGCCGAGCGGACCTTGGACACGCCGACCGACGAGCCGAGTGTCGACGGCTTCGTGAACAGCGGGTACCCGAGCGCGTCCGCCGACGCCGCGACCGACTCGGGATCGTCGCGCCACTCCGTCTCGTGGACCGCCTCGAACGGGCCCACCGGGAGCCCCGCCTGCAGGAACAACCGCTTCTGCGTGTCCTTGTCGATCCCGAGCGCGGAGGCGAGTACGCCCGCGCCCACGTAGGGCACGCCCGCCAGCTCGAGGAGGCCCTGCACCGCGCCGTCCTCACCGTACGGGCCGTGCAGGACGGGGAAGACCACGTCGATCGGCGCTCGCGATCCGTCGGCGGCGACGAGGTCGTGCCCCGCTCCCCCGGACAGTTCGACGGCCGTGCCGCCGTCGTCGGTCACCTCGGGCATCCTGCCGGTCTCCGACGGCAGCGCCGGCGGCGACGGGAGGAGATGCCAGCGCCCGTCGCGGCCGATCCCGATCGGAACCGCCTCGGTCCGATCGGGATCGAGCGCGTCGATCACCGATCGCGCGGAGATGCAGGAGATCTCGTGCTCGGCGGAACGACCGCCGAACAGGACCGCGACGCGCCGACGCTTCATGCCTTCTCGAGGGCGCGCGTGAAGTCCTCGACCAGATCGTCCGGATCCTCGAGACCGACGGCGACCCGCAGCAGCCCGTCCCCGATCCCCGCGGCCTCGCGCGCCTCGGGGTCGACCTGCCGGTGCGTCGTGGACGCCGGGTGCGCGACCAGGGTCATCACGCTGCCCAGGCTGCCACCGATCCAGCCGAGCTCGAGGGCCTCGGCGACGCGGCTGCCCGCCTCGAGCCCGCCCGTCACCTCGAACGCGAGCGTTCCGCCGAAGTTCCGGAGCTGTCGTCGCGCAAGCCCGTGCTGCGGATGCGACGGAAGGCCCGGGTAGTGCACCCGCGACACCGCGGGGTGGGCCTCGAGGGCCGAGGCGAGCCGCGCCGCCGATGCGCAGTGATGCTCCATCCGTAGGCTCAACGTCGCCAGGCCACGGAGGCACAGCCACGCTTCGAGCGGCGGCATCGCGCCGCCCACATCGATCACGGTTCCGCGCAGCCGCTCGAACAGCTCCTCGCTCGTGCAGGCGACGCCCCCGATCAGGTCGGCATGCCCCCCGATGTACTTCGTCGCGGAGTGGAGCACCACGTCGAACCCGAGCCCGGCCGGGTTGCAGAGGTACGGCGACGCGAACGTGTTGTCCACCGCGGAGATCACGCCGGCATCCCGGCAGAGGTCGGCCAGCGCCGCGAGGTCCGCGACCGCCGTGGTCGGGTTCACGATCGTCTCGCAGTAGAAGAGGTCCGCGCCCGGAAGCGCGGCCCGCACGGCGTCGAGATCGGTCGGGTCGACGAACGTCGTCTCGACGCCGAAGCGCGGGAGGACCGTGCGGAGCATCGACACGGTGCCGCCGTACAGAGCGGTCCCCGCGACGATCCGAGAGCCGGAGCCCGCGACGGTCAAGAAGAGCGAGGAGATCGCGGCCATCCCCGACGCGAAGCCGATCGCCGACTCGGTCCCCTCGAGGTCCGCCATCGCGGACTGGAACGCGTCGACGGTCGGGTTGCCGTAGCCCCGCGAGTACACGTACCCGGGCCCGTCGAACCGGATCGCCCTGGCGAACTCCTCGTTCGTCTCGAACCGGAAGGTCGAGGATTGGAAGATCGGCACGCTGCTCGACCGCTGCTCGGGAGGCGGAGCGCGATGCGTATGCACGGCGCGCGTCTGGAACCGCCGCTTCCCCGGGCCGCCCATCGGGGGCAGCCTACTTCGTCCACACGGTCGGGTAGCGGTCCCGCAGATCGACGGCCAGCGCCGTGAGCGTCGCCATCAGCTCCACCGTCCGGTCCTTGATCCCGGGGTCCTCGGTGCCCTCCGCCACCGGCGGCGGGATCGGTTCGCCGACCGTCGTCGTGATCGGTCGACCGATGCGAAGCGACCCCTTGCCGGCCTTCTGCCAGACCGCCTGCGAACCCCAGCTGGCCATCGGGATGATCGGGACGCCCGTGCGGAGCGAGAGCCGCACCGTGCCGGTCTTGCCCTCCATCGGGAGGCCGTCGGGGCGCTTCGTCACGGTCCCCTCCGGGTAGACGACGACGACCTCGCCGCGCCCGAGCGCGACGGCGGCCCGGTCGAGCGAGGTTCGATCCCTCGTGCCCCGCGCGACCGGGATCTGGTGCGTGCCCCGGAGCACGGTGCCCACCACCGGGATCCGGAACAGATCCTCCTTGGCGAGGAACCGCGGCCGCCGGCCCGCGCGGTGCACGGCCTCACCGTTCGTGAACGGATCGAGGTAGCTGATGTGGTTGCAGGCGACGATCGCGGGTCCTCGAGCGGGGATCCGATCCAGGTGCTCGTGATACAGGCGGAACCACGCGAGCAGGGGCGGCAGGATCACCCCCTTCGCGATCTGGTACCAGGGTTCCGTGGCGAGCCCCCTCGATCGGAGGCCGTGAGGGTACCGCGGCGCCTCGGCTAGGCTGCCGGTCCGTGCGCGCGATCGCCCTCCCCGTCAAGTCCCTGGGCCACGCGAAGTCCCGCCTCGCGTCGATCCTCTCGCCGCTCGAACGCGGCGCGATCGCACTCGCGATGTTCGAGGACGTGCTCGACGGAACCCTCGCCGTGGACGGATGGGAGACCTGGGTGGTCTCCTCGGACGAGAGCGTCCTCGAGATCGCACTCGGCCGAGGCGCGATGGCGATCCCCGAGGAGGGGGCCTCGCTCGCGGCGGCCATCGGTCAGATCGAGACCGAGGCCGCGGACAAGACGCTGGAGGCGCTCGCGATCCTCCACGCGGACATGCCGCTGGTGTCGGCCGACGCGCTGCGCGCGGCGGTCCACACACTGGGGCCGGTGGTGATCGCGCCGTCCGCGGACGAGCGGGGCACGAACCTGCTGCTCCGTCGGCCGCCCGGCGCGATCCCGAGCCGGTTCGGGTCCGACTCGTACCGGCGGCATCTCGAGGGCGCCGCGGAGCGAGGCCTCCCGATCGCGGTCGTCGAGCGTGACGAGCTCGCGTTCGACCTGGACGATCCCGGCGATATCCTCACCGTGCTGGAGACTCGGAAGCCCGGTCGCACGCTGGACGTGTGTCGGGACCTTGACCTCGGGGAGCGGCTCGCCGCGAGCGCGTGAAGGGGCGAACGTGGAGCAGGGCACGATCAAGGACTTCGACGAGGGCGACCGGACGGGGACGCTGCTCACCGACGACCGGTCGGAGGTCGCGATCGACGCGGGATCCCTGGAGGGATCGGAGATCCGCACGCTCCGGATCGGTCAGCGCGTGAAGTTCGAGATCGAGGACCGTGACGGAGGAAGCTTCGCCCGCTCGCTTCGGCTCGTGACCTGGGAGTGAGCCCCGACCGGCGGACCGCTCAGCCGTTCTGGTTGTTGCCGAGGACCTGGTGACGGAACTCCTTCCCCGGGGTGAACGCCGGGAGATCCCGCTCCGGGACGACGATCGGAACGTCGGGACGACGCGGGTTCCGCGCGATCCGACGGTTCCGATGCTTCCGCTCGAACGTGCCGAAGTCCGCGAGCGTGACGCGGTCGCCCTCGACCACCGTCTCGCGGACGGCCTCGATCGTCGCGTCGATCACGCGACCGACCTCGGCCTTGCTGAGGCCCGTCCTCTTCGATACCTCCGTGACCAGGCCGCCCTTGTTCATCGAAGCTCCCCTCAGGGTCGTCGTGGCTCCTTCCGAACGTATCGAACGCGGGTCGAGAGGGTCAACCGAGCCTGCGCCGGAAGCTTTCCGGTCGCCGAGGGCCCCGACCCACCGCGGCCGATCGTCCGGGGGAATCGAGGGCCCCTCCGGTAGACTGACGCCGGATCCTGGGGCGTGGTGTAACGGCAGCACGACAGGTTCTGGCCCTGTTAGTCGAGGTTCGAATCCTTGCGCCCCAGCTTCGGGAACTCGCGCGTGATCCGTGCCGTCGTGCCTACGGGCCAGTTCGAGCCGTCGTGCCTACAGGCCCAGTCCGACGAGGAGTCCCACCAGGATCACGGCGAGGCCCATCCCGAACAGGATCAGCGATTGGCCGACCTCGCTTCGCAATCCGTCGTCGTCGTCCCGCGTCCGCATGACCTTCCGATACCCGGATGCGTCGCCGTTCATGCTTGGGATGTCGGTCGTCGGGCGGCGAGCCTTGAGCGGTCCGCTCACGCCGCCGCCTGCCGATCGTCGGGATCCAGGAGCTCCAGGACGGCCGACTCCACGCTCGCTCGCACGCGGTCGTCGCTCAGGTCCCGCCCCCTCGGCAGCGCGATCGTCTCGCCGTTCAGGAAGCGCTCGATGATCCGCGGATCGATGTACGAGGCGCGACACACCGCCGGGGTGTTGCCCAGGGCCTCAGCCACTTCCTTCACGACGCCGGAGGCCACGCGCTTGCGCGAGGTGACGGACGTGAGACCGCGCTCCTCGGACGCGAGGAGCGCGGCCGTCAGCACCGTCGCGTGCCACGTCCGGAAGTCTTTCGCGGAGACGTCCTCATCGGCGAGGTCCTTCAGGTAGGCGTTGATGTCCTCCGAACGGATGTCTCGCCACGCCCTCCCGTCCCGGTAGCCGAGGAGCTCCTCGCCCCCGTCCCGGCGCGCGAGGAGCGCCCTGGTCAGCTTCGCGAGGTCCGCATCCTCGATCGCCTGGATCCGGCGATGCCCCCCCTTCGCGGCGAAGTCGAAGCGGACCTCGTCGCCGGAGACCTGCGCGTGGCTCCTCCGGAGCGTGGCGAGTCCGAAGGAGCCGTTCTCCTCCGTGTAGGCCTCGGACCCCACCCGGAAGAAGCCGAGGTCGAGGAGTCGGAGCGCGCCGGCGAGCGCTCGCTCCCGGGAGAGTCCACGGTCGCGGATGTCACGCTCGCAGACCCGCCGCATCGCGGGCAGCCGGTGGGCGAGTCGGAGCACGCGGTCGAACTTCTGCCGGTCCCGGCGGGCGCGCCAGGCCTCGTGGTACAGGTACTGCTTCCGCCCAGCGGAGTCCACGCCCACTGCCTGCAGGTGACCGTCATCGAGCGGGCAGATCCAGACGTCCTCCCAGGCGGGCGGGATCGCGAGCGACCGGATCCGCTCGAGGGTCGCGTCCTCGCGCACGGGCTGTCCGTTGGGATGCACGTACGTGAAGCCCCGCCCCTGCCGGCGGCGCGAGATCCCCGGCCCCGTGCAGCGCACGCGCCTCAGCGGACTCACCGGTCCACCGTCTCCCCGGAACGCTCGTCGAAGCGGACGTCCACCCTTTCCTTGGGAAGGGCCTGTTCCTCCTGGGCCTGGTCGGCCAGGACCTCGCGATCCTCGGCAGAGGGCGGCGACGCGGCCAGCGACCGCGGCCAGAGTCGCCGCGCGCGGACCACGTTCACCTCGGCAGCGAGCAGGAACAGCTGCGCGAACAGCGAGATCCATGCCAACAACCCGATCACGATCGCGAACGTCTCCCCGTATACGGCTTCCGCCCGACCGATGTACCGGTCGACGATCCAGGTCCCGAGGAGGAGCAGGATCGTCCACGCGATCGCCGCGACGACCGCGCCCGGGATCACATCCCGCCACGAGACCGGCGCGACCGTCAGGACCCGGTAGGCGAAGGCGAACACCATCGCCGAGATGGCGACCGTGCCGACCAGGCCGAGGATCTCCACCACGGCGCCCGCGAACCCCGGCCCGCCGTCGACCCCGGTGAGGAAGGCGGAGAGGACGATCGATGCTGCGAGCGCGAGCAGCATCAGGAGCGCTCGCAACACGCGCATCGGCAGGGCTGGCCGCTCCGCCCGCGGGACGTCCCAGATGTCGTCCATCGCCCACTGCGCGGTCGTCACGACCCCGGTGCCGGACCACAGGGCGAGAACGATGCCGACGATCAGCGCGAAGGACGAACCTTGGATCGCTCCGATGTTGGCTCTGATCTCTGGCCCCACCACCGGGAATCGGCTGAGTGCCGAGTCGAGGAGCCGTTGCTGGAGCGCCGGGTCGTTCTGGATCACGAACGCGGCGATCGTGGCGAAGACCAAGAGGAGCGGGAACAGCGAGAAGAAGCCGTAGTACGCGATCAGCGCGGCCATCTGCCCCGCGCGATCGTCCCCGAACTTCTTGACGACCGCGACGGGGAACGCGAGCGCGGGCCGTGACCGCTGCGCTGCGTCGGCACGGCGCAGGATCCGCTGCGCCGCGCCGCCTTCGGTCTCGGTCATGCCGGGGTCCTTCCCGTGCCTCCCCGTCGTCAAACCGATTGGGGCGGCGAGGGTGTGGGTACGGCCCCATCATGACCCCTCGCAAGCGCGAGCACGAGCGACGCTGCCCGGTCTGCGACAAGGGCGTCCTCGCCGACATCGATTTCGGCGGGGACGGCCTTTTCCAGGACCCGCAGAGCCGCCAGGTCGATACGTTCACCTGCGGTCACGAGGTGCCGCGAGCGCCGTTGCAGGCGGCGGACGCGGATCGGCTGGACGTCGAGCGACGGACCTCGGAGGAGACCGCCGCCCCGACGCCCGACGAAGACCCCGACGTCACGGGGCGCGCGACCGGGTAGCCACCTCCGCCGCCCCCTCGTCCCCACCGGACGACGGGGACGGGGACTTCGACGGCTGGGGAGACGGCTCCGGCGAGGCCGTGGGCGAGGGTTTCGGCGACGTCCCGGGCGTCGGCGCCGGGGATGGCTCCGGGGCAGGACT
This sequence comes from Actinomycetota bacterium, assembly GCA_036281075.1. Classification (GTDB taxonomy): domain Bacteria; phylum Actinomycetota; class UBA4738; order UBA4738; family HRBIN12; genus JAJNBA01. The sequence goes on from DASUPO010000062.1 coordinate 7,967, forward strand.
CGGCGACGTGGCGGGCGTCTCGGCAACGTCCGGCGCCGGCGGCGGGCTCGGCGGGGGCGGAGGGGGCGGATCCTCGTAGAGCTCGTAGCTCCCGGGCGCGAAGCCGGCGACGTCCATCTCGGCGGTCGCCGCCGCCATGAAGTCGTGCCAGATCCGAGCCGGGATCGTGCCGCCGTAGACCTCGGGCTCCCCGGCCACATCGCGCATCGGGCGCGTGGCCCCCGGATACCCGACCCAGACGCACGTCGCCAGCTGGGGCACGTAGCCGCAGAACCACGCGTCGGTCGCTCGCGCCGCGGTCCCCGTCTTGCCGGCGACGGGCCGCCCGACGAGCCACGCCGCGGTGCCGGTCCCGTGCTCGACGACCCCCTGGAGCACCCTGGTCGCGGCGTCGGCGTGCTCGGTCCCCACGGCCTGGCTCCCGGCGTCGGCGAGCGTCGGGAGGGGGCCCTGGAGAATCCCTCCGTTCGCTCCTCGGACCCGTTCGATGGCGGTCGGTTCCATGTAGACGCCTCGAGCGGCCAGCGTCGCGAACGCGGACGTCATCTCCAGCGGCGTGACCTCGGATGTTCCGAGCCCGATCGAGCAGACGGGGGCCAGGCGTGAGCGGATCCCCATCCGGCGGGCGACGTCGGCCACGGCCTCCGGCCCGACCTCGACCGTGACCTGCGCGTAGATCGTGTTCACCGATCCGGCCATCGCCTGCTCGAGCGTCATCGTCCCGGCCCACTGGTCGCCCGCGTTCGAGACGGTCCACGGTGCGCCCTTCGTCTCGCAGAACGGGTCGCGGATCGTGATCGTCGACGGTCCATCGCGGAGCTCGAGCGGCGAGATCCCCTGCTCGAGGGCCGCCAGCAGCACGAACGGCTTGAACGCGCTCCCGGCCTGTCGACGACCCTGGGTCGCGAGGTTGAACTCGCTCTTCCCGAAGTCTCGACCGCCGACCATGGCTCGGATCGCGCCGGTCCTCGGATCGATCGCCACGAGCGCGGCCTCCGGACCGGCGCGCGCGGGCAGGTTCGCGCCGACCGCGCGTTCGGCCCGCCGCTGCCAGTCCGTGTCGAGCGTCGTGCGGACCCGGAAGCCACCTCGGTAGATCGCGTCGAGCCCGTATCCCGCGGCGAGCGAACGCCGCACGTACTCCATGAAGTGCGCCGCCTCGGATCGCACGACCGGCTCGTCCGCGAGGCCGAGCGGTCGCGCCTGGAGCCGCCGAGCGCGGGTGGCGGAGAGCCAGCCGACCTCGACCATCCGCGAGAGCGCCGCGTCGCGTGCTTCGGTGGCCTCGGCGGGATGCACGAAGGGATCGCGGGCCGACGGAGCGGCGATCAACCCCGCCAGCGTCGCCGACTGGAGCGCGGTGAGCTCGCGGGCGTCGCGGCCGAAGTACGTCTTCGCCGCCGCCTGGACGCCGTAGGCGCCGTGCCCCAGGTAGACGGTGTTCAGGTATCCCTCCAGGATCTCCCGCTTCGTGGACGTGTGCTCGAGCTTCACGGCCAGGATCGCCTCCCGGACCTTGCGGGCGATCGAGCGCTCCGCGCCGGTGAGGACGTTCTTCACGTACTGCTGGGTGATCGTGGACCCGCCCTGGCTGAGCGACCCGCTCGTCACGTTCGCCCACGTCGCGCGGACGATCGCGCTCGGGTCCACCCCGTCGTGCCGGAAGAAGTCCGCGTCCTCGACCGCCACCACCGCTCGCACGAGCGGTCGCGGCATGTCCGCGAACCCGATCTCGTGGCGGTCGACCGCGGCGTGCAACGCCGCGACCTCCTTCCCGTCGCGGTCGAGCAACATCGTCGTCTGCGCGAGCGGCGGGATCTCCGGCAGGTCCGTCGTCGCGTACAGCGCGACGACGGCCCCCGTCGTGGACAGCAGCGGCAGGACGAGGGACAGGGTCACGATCGTCGCCAGTCGGCGGCGGCGGCTCGTCGTCGCGGCCGGCGCCGAGGCGACCCACGCCTCCCCGTCGGTCGGATCCGCGGATCCGACCGGACGGGGACGCGTGACGGGGGTCGCACTCATGGCTTCGGGGGCAGTCGGTGTCAAGGACTACCCGACGCCCCGGGCGTGCAAACGCCCGGGGCCGTGTAGGCGGCCTCGCCGCCGGGTAAAAGGGCCGCATGAACATCGGGAAGATCGTTCGGGAGGTCGAGGTGCTTCCGGACGCGGAGCCCGAGCCGCTGCCGGAGTCCGCACCCGAACCCGCCCCCGTCTCCGCTCCGGAACCCGCGCACGAACCCGTCTGAGCGATGTCGGAGGCCGTGCCGATCGTCGGCTCCGTCCGTGGGTACCGATGGTGGCGGTTGTCCGACGACGAGGGACTGCTGTCGCCGTGGCGGGGGCCCGTGCGGTGGAACCCGGGTGAGAACGAGGCCGCGTGCCTCGCTCGCCGGGGGATCTTCGGCTGGAAGATGTCACGCGTGCCGCATCCGGCCGGCTGCCCCGCAGCCGGTTGCGAATGCGGCTTCTACGCGCTCCACTCGATCCCGGAGACGAACGACGACCTCGACCGCGCGATCTGGGAGATCGACACGTCGACGTCGGGGGGCCGTCACCGGCTGGTCCTTGGGATCGTCGCAGGGTACGGGCGCGTCCTGGTCGGCACCGCCGGCTGGCGCGCTCGGTTCGGCGCGATCCTCGCCCTGTTCGCGGGACCGACCGTGACGAACCACACGCGACTCCTGGGCGCGACCGCGGCCGCCTACGGCGTGCCGCTCTACCGACGGCTCGACGCGATGGTCGCCGAGTGGGGTCCCGACGACGACCTGGTGGCCGAGCTGACCGCCTGAGGTCCGCCGCCCCGCCGATACGATTGCCCCTCATCGTCCGAGGAGGCGCGCGTGGCCACATCGACCGAACGGATCCCCGTCACCCTCGTGCCCGGCGACGGCATCGGCCCGGAGGTGACGAACGCGGCCCGCCGGATCGTCGAGGCCTCCGGCGCGCCGATCGACTGGGAGGAGCGGCTCGCCGGAGCGGAGGTCTTCCGACAGGGCCTGCCCTCGGGGGTCCCCGACGAGACGATCGAGTCGCTCTCGCGCACGCGCGTGATGTTGAAGGGACCGCTCGAGACGCCGGTCGGCTTCGGCGAGAAGAGCGCGAACGTCACCCTCCGGAAGCTGTTCGAGACCTACGCGAACGTGCGCCCCGTCCGTGAGCTGCCCGGCGTGACGACACCGTACAGCGGCCGCGGGATCGACCTGGTGATCGTCCGTGAGAACGTCGAGGACCTCTACGCCGGGATCGAGTACATGCAGACGCCCGGCGTCGCCGAGGCCCTGAAGCTGATCTCCGTCAAGGGGTCGGAGAAGATCGCGCGGTTCTCGTTCGAGTACGCGCGGAGCGAGAACCGGACGAACGTCGTCTGCGCCACGAAATCGAACATCATGAAGCTCTCCGAGGGGACGCTGAAGCGTGCGTTCGAGGCCGCGGCGCCGGACTATCCCGACATCGAGTCGTGGCACCTGATCGTCGACAACGCCGCGCATCAGCTGGTGAAGCGGCCCGAGCAGTTCGACGTGCTCGTGATGACCAACATGAACGGCGACATCCTCTCGGACCTGTCGAGCGCGCTGGTCGGCGGCCTGGGGTTCGCGCCGAGCGCGAACATCGGGAGCGAGGTCGCGATCTTCGAGGCCGTCCACGGCTCGGCGCCCAAGTACGCCGGCAAGGACGTGATCAACCCAACAGCGCTGATCCTGTCCGCGGTGCTGATGCTCCGCTACCTGGAGCTGTTCGAACAGGCCGACGCGATCGAGCACGCCGTCCTGGTCACGCTGGAGGACGGGACGCTCACCGGCGACGTCGTCGGGTACGGCAACGGCGCGTCCACCACCGCGTACACAGACGCGATCATCGGGAACCTGGGACGCCGCTCCGAGGGCTGGACGGTTCGCGAGCACCGGCCGCTCGTGTTGCCGAAGCTCTCCGACGACATCGACTACGTGAAGCCCTCCTCACGCGCCGTGGTCGGGATGGACGTGTTCATCGAGTCGCCGATGGGGCCGAACGAGCTCGGGGCGTCGCTGATGGAGCTCACGCACGAGACGCCGTTGTCGCTGAAGCTGGTGTCCTCGCGCGGGACGAAGGTGTTCCCGCCGACCGGCGCGATCACCGACACGGTCGACCACTACCGCTGCCGCTTCATCACGAAGGAGAGCCCCGGCGACCTCACGGACGACGACGTCCACCGGCTCCTGGTCGCGATCAGCCAGCGGCACCGGTGGATGCACATCGAGAAGCTCCAGGAGTTCGACGGAGAGCTCGGCTTCACGCGCGATCAGGGTGAGAACTGACGGGCCGGGACGGGCGGCTCCGCCGCCCGTCCCAGCCCCTCCCTGAGCTCCGTGCTCGGGTCCTTCGACTCAGTGGCGGAACGGTGCCGCCAGCGCGGCCACGAAGCCGTGGTAGACCTTCCGTGCCGCCATCTGCCTCTGCTGCCGCTGGCCGGTCCGAGTCTGCCGGGACCGACGGAAGGCTTCGGCCTGGCGCACGCGGTCGCTGATCTGCTCACGGGCGATGTCGCTGGTGTTCATCTCCGCCTCCTGGTCGCGATCACGGGACGAGGCTACGGGGGCGGCCCCGGGTCGCACGGTGTCGAGGTGCACCGAACGGCCGTGACCTTGCGCACGACCGCGACGTGTCGCACGTCACGTTCCCCGGGCATCATGAGCGGGTGGCGGTGGTCGGCGTGATCGGGATGGGAGCGATGGGCCGGCGGTACGCGCGACGGCTCCTGGATGCCGGCCACGAGGTCATCGTGTGGAACCGGACACCGGCCAAAGCCGACGAGCTCGTGGAGCTCGGCGCGGTCCGAGTGGCCGGCCCCGCGGATGTGGCCCGGCGTGCCGAGGCCGTGATCACGGTCGTCGCCGACCCCGCCGCGCTCGAAGCCGTGACCGACGGGCCCGACGGCATCGCCGCGGGCGCCGGCGGCTCGACCACGGTGATCGAGATGTCGACCGTCGGCCCGGCCGCGATCTCCCGGCTCCGCGACGCCCTCCCGGCGGAGACGCGGATGCTGGACGCGCCGGTCCTCGGCAGCCTGACGGAGGCCGAGGAGGGGACCCTCCACGTCTTCGTCGGAGGGCCCGACGAGCTCGCGGATCGCTGGATGCCGGTGCTCTCCGCCCTCGGCACGCCGATCCATGTCGGACCGCTCGGCAGCGGCGCCGCCGCGAAGCTGGTCGCGAACGCGACGTTGGTCGGCACGATGACGCTGCTCGGCGAGACGCTCGCCCTCGCCGACTCGATCGGCGTCCCCCGTGACGTCGCGTTCCGCGTGATGGCGTGGACGCCGCTCGCGGCGCAGGCCGAGCGACGGCGGGACCCGATCACGACCGGCGAGTTCCCGCGCCGGTTCGATCTCGCGCTGGCCACGAAGGACGCCCGGCTGATCCTCGACGCCGCCCGCGAAGCCGGTGTGGACGTCAAGGTCCTGGAGGCGGGTGCCGCATGGTTCGCGCTCGCCGAGGATTCCGGCCTGGGCGACCGCGACTACTCGGAGGTTCTGCGCGCGATCCTCGAACGGCCGTAGCCTGGGCTCATGTTCGAGCGCTTCACAGACCGTTCCCGGCGGGTGGTCGTGCTTGCGCAGGAGGAGGCGAGGCTCCTCAACCACGACTACATCGGGACCGAGCACATCCTCCTCGGCATCGTGCGGGAGGAGGACGGGGTCGGCGCGCGAGCCCTCGCAGCGATGGGGATGTCGCTGGCTGCGGTCCGCGCAGAGGTCGAGGCGATCATCGGTCAAGGTGAGGCCGCCCCCACTGGACACATCCCGTTCACGCCTCGAGCTAAGAAGGTCCTGGAGCTCGCCCTCCGCGAGGCGATCCAGCTGGGCCACAAGTACATCGGGACCGAGCACATCCTTTTGGGCTTGGTCAGGGAGGGAGAAGGTGTCGCGGCGCAGGTCTTGGTCAAGCTCGGCGCGAACCTCAACCGGATCCGCCAGACGGTGATCCGGCTTCTGTCTGGCTACTCGCCGGGTGAGGTCGAGCGGACAACGTCGGAGGGGTCGCTTTCTGCGGAGCCGACACCCGCCCCGGGACCAACGTGCCCTTGGTGTCACGCGATCCTGGAGGCGAGCCTCGTCCATCGAACCCTGCTCGTTCCTCCAGCGGAGGGGAAAGGAGAACCGATCCCCTTGGTGGCTCTCTACTGCACGGCGTGTGGTGGTCTGGTCCGAACGTCGATGGACTAGGAGGCCGCATTGCTAGACTCGTTCGCCGGCTGCGGTCCCATCGTCTAGTGGCCTAGGACACCACCCTCTCAAGGTGGAGACACGGGTTCAAATCCCGTTGGGACTACCCGGAACCTCGGCTGTCGGCCTGACGGGCGGTGACACTCCGGGTGAAACTTCACGCTTCGGCGCGGTCCGTGAAGCCATCGAGGCACCCCTCCGCCGTGAGATCGATCCAGTTCCGGTTCAGATGCAACTCATCGACGGAGAGTGGATGGCTACCCAGCTCGGGGGCGTCGAGGTCGTCAAGGGAACGTGTGTGGCCTCACGCCGAAGATCCCGATGGATCGATACGCGATCAGGGCGAGCCTGGTCGGGGCCTAAAGAAGGGCATCGCCCTCGTGCAGCCGTGGCGATGCTCCCCCGCCAGGCTCACGCCGGCGATCTACATGCACCCACCTCATGAGGCAGGCAACTCGTTTCAAATGGGCGTTTTCGGGGAAGCCACTCGGTCATGACGGCGCAGGAGAGGGCGGTCGAGATCGGAAGCGCCTCGCTCACGGGCGTGCGCGGTCGCGTAGCCAAGTCGGTAGCGAAGCCGATCGCGCGACGAACCGGCCTCAGGCGCGAACAGGTGGAGGCGATCATCGGGTTCCTGATTCTCGCGTACGGGATCTATCAAGTGGTCCGGCCGCTGATGCGGGCCGCTCGCCGTACGACATGAGCTTCTAGCTCGGCGGCCTTTCACTTGCGGATAGGGTCCGGCCGTGGCGGCGTTCCCACGGATGCTCCAGCACGATCGGAGGCGGGCTGGCTGGTCGGTCGGGTAAGCCGCGCGGAATCTTCGCGTGAGCGTCCACACCTACCGCGAGCTGGAGGCCGCCGAACACGCGCCGACGTGGGAGGCGTCGGACCGGATCTGCAACAACAGGCTGGCCGCAGGCGTTCGCCATAGCTGGTTCATGATCGGACTGCGGTGATCGAGATCCCGTCCGTAGGTCAGGCTCAACGGAGGCGCGGGAGGAGGCGACGGAGCACCAACCCGATCGCGAGATCAATCGCCATACCGCCCGCCCTCGTGAGAAGGATCATGGACACATCTGCCGAATCTCTCCCTGCGCAGAACGCAGACCTAGAGCACGTCGCGCCGAACAGCTCAACAGCGAGGAAGGCCCCACCGATCGCCCCGACCATCGCTCCGAAAACAGCACCGCAGGCGACGGTAGCGCCCTCCCTCTACGCTGATCTCGTGGCGGCGGCCCTGCCTTGGGCTTTCTGCCAGATCCGTGCGAAGTCGTGGTGTTCGGTGGATAGCCGATCGACGCACCGATGCAGTGATGAGCGCGTGAACCTTGATCGGGATCGACCCGATCGAAGGCACCTAGTTTCGTTCTCCACGTAGCCGTCGAGCGACCTATCGGTGATGTAGATCGACCTCGACAGAGGAGCGAAGACTAGGCCACGTCGGCCGCCCGCTGTAGCTCAGCGACATCGATCTTGCCCATCTTGAGCATCGCCTCCATGGCCCGGCGCGCACGCTCCGGATCGGGATCTGCGACCAGCTCGTTCAGCTGGCGCGGCACGATCTGCCACGACAGCCCGAATCGGTCCTTGAGCCATCCGCACGGGCCGGGCTCGCCTCCGTCCGCCGTGAGCGCATCCCACAGC
>DASUPO010000063.1:0-2264 GCA_036281075.1 Actinomycetota bacterium
CGTCGAGCAGGTCCGGGACATCCCCGGCGTGCGAGGGATCCACCTCATGACGATCAATCACGAGGATGCGATCCCGCAGGTCGTCGAGGGTGCCGGGCTCCTCCCGCGACCCTGACGCCGACCTCCACGCAAGCTCCACCGGCGCAGATGAAACCTCGTCGCACCCGTGTCGAATCCACGCAGGACCGGACAGACTGGAGACATGACCATGAGGCGTTCCATCGTCCCGCTGCTCGCCGCATCGGCCTTGGCGCTCGCCGCCTGCACGACGGGGTCAACGCGGACGAACCAGGCCGAGCCGCAGGCGCTTCCGTCGCCGGAGGATGCGACGGTCGTTCAGGCGCGCAACCCAGTGGAACGAGTGGTCGAGCGTGTCCTGCCCGCGGTCGTGAACGTCGTCGCCGACGGCGGAGAGGGGACCGGGTTCATCATCCGGGACGACGGCGTGATCGTGACGAACTACCACGTCGTGGAGGGCGCCTCGTCGGTCCAGGTGCTGACCTCCGAGGAGAGCCCGAGGGAGTTCCCGGCCCGCGTGATCGGCGGCGACGTCCAAGCGGATCTCGCGGTCCTGGACGTGGGGGCGAAGGACCTTCCGACCGTTCCGCTCGGCGATTCGGGCGCGCTGGAGCTCGGGCAGCAGGTCGTGGCGATCGGGTACGCCCTGGGGCTCGAGGGCGGCCCGTCGGTGACCTCGGGCATCGTCTCCTCGCTCACCCGTGAGATCACCGTGCCCGACCCCAACTGCGCCGAGTGCGAGGACCAGCAACGCGTCTACGCGGACGTGATCCAGACCGACGCGGCGATCAACCCGGGCAACTCCGGCGGGCCGCTCGTCGACCTCGCGGGCAACGTCGTGGGGATCAACTCGGCCGGCTCCACCGGCGCCGAGAACATCGGGTTCGCGATCCAGATCAACTCGGCCAAGCCGACGATCTTCCAGGCCGCGGACAACCCGGGCGAGCCGGTCGCGTTCATGGGCGTGAGCTCGACCGACGCGAGCGACCCGGAGTTCCAGTTCCAGTTCAACTCGGAGGTGGACGAGGGCGCGGGGGTCGTCGAGGTCGTACCGGACGGCCCCGCCGAGGCGGCAGGGGTCGAGGTCGGAGACGTGATCGTCTCCTTCGGCGGTGATCCCGTCTCGACGTCGATCGAACTCGGCGACGCGATCCGATCGCACGATCCCGGCGAGGTCGTGGACTTCGAGGTGATCCGCGCGGACGGGGAGCGGGTCACCCTGACCGTCGAACTGGGCGAGAACCCGGTCGCGATCGGCTGAGACCCCTCGCCCCTGGGCCGGGACCGGACCGTGCGCTAGCCTGACCTCTGTGAAGGTGAGGCTCCGAAATCCCGACCGTGAGGTCGAGCTCGCAGGCGACCGACGGATGCACGACGTGCTCGGTGAGCTCGGCATCGACCCGGATACCGTGCTCGTGATCCGCGAGCGCGAGCTGCTCACGCGCGAGGACCGCGTGAGCGACGAGGATGTGATCGAGGTCCGGCCGGTGATCAGCGGCGGCGCGCGGCCGACCCGCATGAAGTGCCGCCGCTGCAAGGCGCCCGCGATCGTCGAGCTCCGGCGCCATAACGCGGCGTTCTGTCGCGGCTGCTTCCTCCGCCACGTCCGCGAGCAGGTGAAGCGCGCGATCGAGGCCTACGACATGCTCGGGCCCTCCGATCGCGTCCTGGTCGCCGTCTCGGGCGGCAAGGACTCGCTCGCGCTCTGGGACGTGCTCCTCGACCTCGGCTACCGGGCCGACGGCCTGTACTTGGGCCTCGGGATCGGCGAGTACTCGTCCCGCTCGGCCGAGGTCGCGCGGTCGTTCGCGCGGGAGCGGCGGGCCGGCCTGGTAGAGGTCGACCTCGCCCGCGACTACGGGTTCGACATCCCGACGGCCGGCAGGAAGGGTTCGCGCTCCACGTGCGCGGTCTGCGGTCTCTCGAAGCGCTACGTCTTCAACCGCGCCGCTCGCGAGGGCGGCTACGACGTCATCGCGACGGGCCACAACCTCGACGACGAGGCGGCCACGTTGCTCGGCAACACGCTGCGGTGGCAGACCGACTACATCGCCCGCCAGTTCCCGGTCCTCGAGGCCGAGGAGGGCCTGGCGCGCAAGGTGAAACCCCTGTACCGCCTCTCCGAGCTCGAGACCGCGGCCTATGCGTTCCTGCGCGGGATCGACTACGTGGTGGAGGAGTGCCCTCTCGTCGCCGGGAACACCCAGCTCCGGTACAAGGAGGCGATGAACCGCCTCGAGTCCACC
>DASUPO010000064.1:0-12192 GCA_036281075.1 Actinomycetota bacterium
GCCGTCGGCGTTCCGGCAGACGACGATCCGCTCGTTCGCGACCTCGTCGTCCCCGAAGAGCTCCCGGAACGCGGCGGCCGTCGTCGGGGGGTGCGACCACGGCCGGTGCAGGGCGCGGGAGGCGCGGGCCAGTCGGAGGAACTCCTCCTCGTCCGCCGGGTCCAGCAGGCGGATGTGTACGCGTGGCCCGCGGCGGAGGGTCCCCGACATCCGCGGGAGTCTAGTCCGGGCGGCTATCCTGGCTGCTCAGATGGCCGGCTCGGTGACGGATCCCCGGACAGGGGTCGGCTCGGCGCTCCGGCGCGCTCGCGAGGTGCGAGGGCTCTCGCTCGACGAGGCGGCGCGCGACACCCGGCTCCGGGTCGATCAGCTGGACGCCCTGGAACGGGAGGACTTCGACGTCCTCCCGGGCGAGGTGTACGTGCGCGCGTCGCTGCGCACGTACGCGAGCTACCTCGGGATCGACCCGGCGAAGGTCGCCGAGGTCTACGCGCGCGCCGCCGAGGAGGTCCAGCAGGCGCCGCCGTCCGCCAAACTGGGTCGCGTCGAACGGATGATCGCGGCGAGCAGGATCAGGGACAACCAGCGGTTCCTCCTGATCGCGGCCGCGTCGATCCTGCTCGTCCTGCTGGCGCTCGGTCTGCTGTCCCAGGGCGAGGCCGCGCCACCCGCCGCGGAGCTCGCCTCCACGACGCCGTCGCCGATCCCCGACGATCCGACGATCCGCGCCGTCCTGGCGACCCGGGGCGACGTCGCGGTCGAGGCCGAGGCGGACGGCGTGACCACGACCTACGCGTTGCGGCCCGGCGAGACGATCACGCTGGTCGCCCTCGAGCGGCTCGTGTTCCGGGTGGACGACGGCGGGCTCGTGGACGTGAGCGTGAACGGGAAGGACGAGACCGAGGGTCGGCGCGGATCGCCGCACACGTACCGGTTCACGTTCGGCGACGACGGAGGCCAGACATCGTCGAACGGGTGAGACCCCTGGGGCTCGGCTGGCCGAACGTCCTGTCGATCGGACGGATCGCCCTGATCCCGGTCGTCGTGATCCTGCTCGGCTCGGACGACGCCGGGACGCGGTGGGCGGCGTTCGTCGTGTTCGCCGTGGGCGCGTTCTCGGACCTCGTCGACGGCTATCTCGCCCGACGCCACGCGATGACCACCACGGTGGGAGCGTGGCTCGATCCGCTGTCCGACAAGCTCTTCGTGATCGTGCCGGCCGCCGCGCTCTCCCTGAACGGAGAGTTCCCGTGGTGGGCGACCGCCGTGATCGTCCTCCGAGAGGTCGCCGTCTCGCTGCTGCGCTGGCGGCTCGACCAGCGCGGCGTCTCGATGCCGGCGTCGCGGATGGGCAAGGCGAAGACGTTCAGCCAGATCTCCGCGGTGGGGCTCACGATCGCGCCGCTGCCGACGGACCTCCACCCCGTCGTCTCGGCGGTGATCGTGGTCGCGGTCGTCCTGACCGTGCTGAGCGGGATCGAGTACCTGTTCACGCAACGCCACCGCGTGGAGACGGGGTGAGGGCGGAGGTCGTCGCGGTCGGGACCGAGCTGCTGCTGGGGCAGATCGCGAACACGAACGCGCGCTGGATCTCCGAGGAGCTCGCCGGGATCGGCGTGGACGTCCTGCATCACCAGGACGTCGGCGACAACCTGGATCGGATCGTGGAGGCGATCCGGCTCGCCGCGTCGCGGGCCGACGTCGTGATCGTGACCGGCGGGCTCGGGCCCACGCAGGACGACGTCACGCGGGACGCCCTGGCCGTCGTCGTGGGCACGCCGATGGTGCGCCACCCGGAGATCGAGGAGATGCTGCGCGCGAAGTTCCGGGTGTTCGGCCGGCGGGAGATGCCGGAGAGCAACCTCCGCCAGGCGGACGTGCCGGAGGGCGTCCGACACATCGAGCCGTCGCGGGGCACCGCCCCGGGGCTCGTCGCGGACCTCCCGGACGGCGCGACCGTGTACGCGGTCCCCGGCGTTCCCGCGGAGATGGTGGAGATGGTGGAGGGGACGATCCTGCCGGAGCTCGCCGCCGCCGGCGACGGCGGGGTCGTGCGCTCGCGCGTGCTTCGCTGCGCGGGGATCGGCGAATCGGCGCTCGCCGAGCGCGTCGACGACCTGTTCGGCGGGTCCGTGAACCCCACGATCGCGTTCCTCGCGTCGTCGGGGGAGGTCAAGGTGCGGATCACGGCCAAGGCCGCGTCGGTCGCCGAGGCCGACGCCTCGATCGAGCCGGTGGCCGAGGAGATCCGGCGGCGGATCGGCGACGACGTGTTCACCTCCGAGGACGAGACGCTCGAGGAGGCCGTGGTGCGGCTCCTCCGCGCGGCCGACACGACGCTCGCGTGCGCGGAATCGCTGACGGGCGGCGGCGTGGGCGCGCGGATCACGAGCGTGCCGGGCTCGTCCGAGGTCTTCCTCGGCTCCGCCGTCGTCTACGCCCTCTCGGCGAAGGTGGCGATCCTCGGCGTGTCGCAGGAGACGCTGGACGGGCCCGGACCCGTGAGCGAGGCGTGCGCGAGGGAGATGGCCGTCGGGGCGAGGAAGGCGTTCGGCTCGGCGCTCGGGCTCTCGCTCACGGGAGCGGCCGGCCCGGAACCGCACGGCGGCGCGGAGCCGGGTGAGATCTGGGTCGCGTTGGAGGGCGCGGATGTGTCGCACGCGCGCGGCTTCCAGGTGCCGGGGGAGCGGGACCGCGTCCGCCGCTGGGCGGAGCAGGCCGCGCTCGATCTCGCCCGCCGACACCTGGAGGGCCGGCCGCTCCCGGCATCCGATCGCCTGATCTGATGGCCCGGAACCGCGCGGCGCGGCCGGAGGCGAAGCCGCTCCGACTGTTCGTGGCGCTGGAGATCCCCGACCACGCGAAGGACGTCGTGGACGAAGCGTTCGCGCCGTGGCGCGAGGAGTTCCCGAAGGCCCGCTGGGTGCCTCGGGAGAACCTGCACGTCACGCTGAAGTTCCTCGGGAGGACGTGGCCGAGGCTCGTCGACTGGGTCCCGGAGCGGATCGACGAGGCCGCCGCCGAGCTCGGATCCTTCGAGACGCGACTCCTGGGAGTGGGGAGCTTCCCGTCGGCGAAGCGAGGTCGAGCGATCTGGGCCGGGTTCGACGACGACGAGGGGCGGTCGACGGAGCTCGCGGGCGCGATCGACGCCGCCCTCGAGGACGAGTTCGAACCCGAGAAGCGGCCGTTCCATCCGCACCTCACGGTGGCGCGGAGCGACCCGCCCCTGAAGCTCCCGGCCGAGTACACCTCGACCGAGCTCGTCTCCGAGCCGTGGACCGTGGAGCACGTCACCCTGTTCCGCAGCCACCTGGGGCGGCCGGCGCCGCGCTACGAGCCGCTCGGACGGTTCCCGCTGGGTGGACCGGTCGGGGGAGGTATCGCCGGCGCGTGAGCGATCGGCCCGACGACGCATCCGGTCCGGACCTGCCGCCTCCACCCGGCGACCCGCAGGACGAGTCTCCGTGGAACGACGACACGCCGGATGTGCCCTGGCCGTCCGGTCGGTCCAGGATGCCGGGACCGGGGGAGTGGCTCGGGATCCCGATGGTGGTCATCGTGGTCCTGGTGGCGGTCCGGGGCCTCTTCTGGCTGCTCGGGAAGTTCCTTCCCTGACCGCGCTTGCGTTCGAACACCTGCGCTCCGAGCACTCGGCCGTTCGGCTGGGCTGACGGCCCATCGTTGCGCGGGGAAGGGGGATATGGTCAGGCGGTGGGCAACCAGTCGAAGCGCGGACGGCGCGAGATCGACGAGTCGATCCCGTTGTCGAGTGGCAGGAAGAGGCTCGATGGAGCGGCTACACGGGTCACGCCCGGTGGCCCTGGTCGGGGAACAGAGGCCCTCGCGGCCGTCCGGACCGGTTCAGGATGCCCGGTGCCGGCGCATGGCTTAGGTATCGGGATCGTGGTCGCCGCCATATCCGGCGCGCTGTGGGCGGTCGTGTGGCTCCTCTCGAGGATCCTCCCGTAACGGTTACTTGCGTTCGAACACCTGTTCGACTAGCCTCGGGGAGTCCTCACAGGCCGAATGACAGAGGTGTAACTTATGTCAGAGGCGCTCGATAGCGTTCGCGAACTCGAAGCGCTCTCCCGGCCCCCCTCCGGGCGGGGCCAACGTCATGGGCAGCGCATGAAGGAGGGGAACGTGGACCGCGACAAGATGCTCGACGTCACGTTGCAGCAGATCGAGAAGCAGTTCGGCAAGGGCGCCGTGATGAAGCTCGGCGAGCACCCGATGGGAGCCGGCATCTCGGTGATCCCCACCGGTTCGCTCGCGCTCGATCTCGCGCTGGTCGTCGGCGGCATCCCGCGGGGCCGGGTCGTGGAGGTCTTCGGGCCCGAGGGCTCGGGTAAGACCACGGTGTGCCTCCACGTGATCGCGGAGGCGCAGGCCAAGGGAGGCATCGCCGCGTTCATCGATGCCGAGCACGCGCTCGATCCCACCTACGCGCGCGAGCTGGGCGTGAACATCGACGAGCTGCTCGTGTCCCAGCCCGACTCGGGAGAGCAGGCGCTCGAGATCGCGGACATGCTGGTCCGCTCCGCGGCGCTCGACCTCGTGGTGATCGACTCGGTGGCCGCGCTCGTGCCACGCGCGGAGATCGAGGGCGAGATGGGCGACACGCACGTCGGGTTGCAGGCGAGGTTGATGTCGCAGGCGATGCGCAAGCTCTCGGGCTCGCTCTCCCGCTTCGACACCACCGCGATCTTCATCAACCAACTGCGCGAGAAGATCGGCGTGATGTTCGGCTCGCCGGAGACCACCCCGGGCGGGCGGGCGCTGAAGTTCTACTCCACGATCCGGCTCGACGTCCGCAAGATCGAGAACCTGAAGGACGGCACCGAGGTCGTCGGGTCCCGCACGCGCGTGAAGGTCGTCAAGAACAAGGTCGCGCCGCCGTTCCGCCAGTGCGAGTTCGACATCATGTACGGCAAGGGCATCTCCAAGGAAGGCTCGCTCATCGACGTGGGCGTCGACCTGGAGATCGTGAAGAAGTCGGGCGCCTGGTTCACCTACGAGGGCGATCAGCTCGGCCAGGGGCGGGAGAACGCTCGGCAGTTCCTGGCGGAGCACACGGACGTCCGCGACGAGATCGATCGGAAGGTGCGCGAGGCGGTCGGGCTCGTTTCGTTCGAGGAGTCCGACGACGAGCCGATCCGGATCGACGACGGCGATGCCCCGCCTGCCGAGGCGCCTCCGGTCGAGCAGGAACCGGCCGTCGCCGGTCGGTCCAAGGGCAAGACCTCCGGGTAGACGTGCTCGCGCGACGGGAGCCGAAGAACCCCAAGGGTTGTCACGAGCGGGCGCTCGGCCTGTTGGCCGTGCGCCCGCGGAGCCGGCGCGAGCTCGAGCGCCGGCTCCTGCAGGCGCGTTTCGACCCGGCGGAGGTCTCGGACGTCCTGGGAAGGCTCGAGCGGGTCGGCCTGATCGACGACGAGGCGTTCGCCCGCCAATACGCCGAGCACCGCTTCGGCTCGCGGAAGGAGGGGAGCCGCGCGGTCGCGAACGGTCTGCGGGCCGCGGGGATCGCGGCCGGGCTTGCGGTCGCCGTCTCCGAGGAGGCGCCCGACGACGAGGAGGAGCGCGCGCTGGAGCTCGCTCGGACCCGCGCCGCGCGCCTCGCCGGCGTCGATCCTGCCAAGGCGTTCGCCAGGCTGTCCTCGCTCCTGATGCGGCGGGGGTACGGTCCCGAGATCGCCCGCAGCGCAGCGCGGAAGGCGCTGGACGTCCCCTTCGACGACGGATAGCCGGCCTTGTGTCTCGTTGGTCCCGGCCGTACCATCGGACAAACGAGAGGAATCGATCTCCCGAACATCCAGCGAACGACCGAAGGACATCGTGACCGAGTTCGACATCGACACAGCCAGCCGCTCCTCCCGCCGACCAGCACGAACGAGGGGTCGGCTCCACTAGCCTTCCGTCGCACCCTGGACCGGGGAACGAAGATCCCTCTCCCGAGACATCGGGAGGAACGATGGATGCCGTCGTCGCCGGCCTCCTCGGGCTCGCAGCCGGGGTCGCCGTGGGGTTCGTGGTCCGCAACGCGATCGGAGCGTCCAGCGCGCGCTCGGCCGAAGCCCAGGCCAAGAAGCTCCTCTTCGAGGCTGAGGAGGAGGCCGCCCGGACGCGGGCGGCGGCCCTCCAGGAGTCCAAGGACGAGGCCGCGCAGATGCGCCGGGACACCGAGGAGGACCTGAAGCACCGCCGCGACGAGGTGGCTCGGCTCGAGCGGCGGATCACCGAGACCGAGGCCGACCTCCGGGGCCGCGGCCAGCGGATGGACGCCCGGACCGCGGAGCTGAAGGAGCGCGAGGACAAGCTCACGTTCGTCCGCGAGCAGCTCGAGAAGGCGACCGACCAGCACAAGGCCCAGCTCGAACGGATCGCCGGGATGACCTCCGCGGAGGCCAAGGAGCAGCTCACGTCCCAGGTGATCGACGAGGCGAAGCGCGGCGCCATGGCCCAGGTCCGCGAGATCGAGCAGCGAGCCCGCGAGGAGGGCGAGGAGCGCGCTCGGAAGATCGTCACGATCGCGATCCAGCGGGTCGCGTCCGAGCAGACCGCCGAGTCCAGCGTGAGCGTGTTCTCGCTCCCGAGCGAGGACATGAAGGGCCGGATCATCGGGCGCGAGGGCCGGAACATCCGGGCGTTCGAGGCGGCCACCGGCGTCAACATCATCATCGACGACACGCCGGAGGCGGTCGTCCTGTCGTGCTTCGACCCCGTCCGGCGGGAGGCGGCCCGGATGACCCTGGAGAAGCTCGTCCAGGACGGCCGGATCCAGCCCGCGCGGATCGAGGAGGTCCACGAGCGCTCGGTCCGGGACCTGGAGGAGCAGATCCGGAAGTCGGGCGAGGACGCCGTCGCCGAGGTGGGGCTCACGGACGTCCATCCGGAGCTGATCAAGCTGCTCGGCCGTCTCCAGTACCGGACGAGCTACGGGCAGAACGTCCTGAAGCACCTCGTCGAGTCGGCCCACATCGCCAGCGCGCTCGCCGCCGAGATCGGGGTCGATCCGACGTTCGCGAGGCGTGGCGCCTTCCTGCACGACATCGGGAAGGCCGTCACCCACGAGGTCGAGGGCTCCCACGCGATCATCGGCGCGGAGATCGCGCGTCGCCTGAAGGAGGACCCGAACGTCGTCCACTGCATCGAGTCCCACCACGGGGAGGTCGAGCAGCGGACGATCCACGCGGTGCTGGCGCAGATCGCCGACTCGATCAGCGGCGGCCGACCCGGCGCGCGCCGGGAGTCGCTGGAGACCTACATCAAGCGGCTGGAGCGTCTGGAGGAGATCTGCACGACCCACGAGGGCGTCGAGAAGGTCTTCGCGATGCAGGCCGGCCGCGAGGTCCGGGTCATGGTGATACCGGAGGACGTGGACGATCTCCGGGCGCAGACGATCGCCCGCGACATCGCGAAGCAGGTCGAGGAGGAGCTCCAGTACCCCGGTCAGATCAAGATCTCGGTGATCCGGGAGACGCGCGCGACGGAGTTCGCCCGGTAGTCGCCCTCAGATCGGAGTCGGGCCGTTCGGAACGTCGCCTCGGGCAGCGTGGAACCCGCCCATGGCTTCGAGGTTGGCCGTCGTGACGCGATCGGACCAGCCGCATCGGTAGCACTTCGCCACGGTCTTCGGGATCCGGGCGTGACACCGGGGGCAGGTGTATCGGCGGCGCGCCGCGAGCGCCCGTGCGACACCGACGATCCGCCCCTGGACGCGCGCCATGACACTTCGAGGGTACGCCTCGACGCACCCAGCAGGAAGTCGCCGTTCACCCGGCGTCCTCGGGTAGCCTCGTGAGCGTGAACGGCAGGTTCCTGATCCGCACCTTCGGGTGCCAGATGAACGAGCACGACTCCGAGCGGATCGGAGGGATGCTGCTCGCCGACGGGATGACGCCGACCGAGGAGGTCGCGGACGCGCGCGTGGTCGTCCTGAACACGTGCGCGATCCGCGAGAACGCGGACAACAAGCTCTACGGCAACCTCGGGCACCTGAAGCCGCTGAAGTCGAGGAACCCCGATCTCCGGATCGTCGTCGCGGGGTGCCTCGCGCAGAAGGACCAGGGGCTGATCCAGGAGAAGGCGCCGTGGGTCGACGTGGTCGTGGGGACGCATGCACTGCCGCACCTGCTGGAGCTGTTGCGGCGCGCGGACGCCGACGGGCCCCAGATGGACGTCGCGGAGTACACCGACCTGTTCCCGTCAGCGCTGCCGGCCGCGCGACAGGACGCGTTCCGGGCGTGGGTCTCGATCGCGGTCGGCTGCGACAACGCGTGCACGTTCTGCATCGTGCCGTTCGTCCGGGGCGCGCAGCGCTCGCGGGCGATCGGCGACGTCCTCGCGGAGGTCCAGGGGCTCGCGCGGAACGGCGTGGTCGAGGTCACGCTGCTCGGGCAGAACGTGAACACGTACGGGCGCGACCTCACCGTGCCGAGGACGTCGCGCCGGCCGTTGTTCGCCGAGCTGCTTCGCGAGGTGAACGAGGTCGACGCGCTCCGGCGGATCCGCTTCACGTCGCCGCATCCGCATGACTTCACCCCGGACGTGATCGAGGCGATGGCCGAGAGCGACAAGGTCTGCGAGCACATCCACTTCCCGCTGCAGTCGGGTTCCGACGCCGTGTTGAAGGCGATGCAGCGGTCGTACCGTCGCGAGCGCTACCTGGGCTGGCTCGACCGGATCCGGGAGGCGATCCCCGAGATCGGCGTCTCGACCGACATCATCGTGGGCTTCCCCGGCGAGACCGAGGAGGACTTCCTGGGGACGCTCGACGTCGTGGAGACGGCGCGGTTCGACTCGGCCTACACGTTCCAGTACTCGCCCCGACCGGGAACGCGGGCGGCATCGATGCCCGAACAGCTACCGAAGGAGGTCGTGCAGGAACGGTTCGAGCGCCTCGTCGCCCTGCAGGAGCGGATCTCGTTCGAGAACGCCCGCGAGCAGGTGGGGCGTGAGGTGGAGGTCCTGGTCGAGGGGGCAGGAAAGCGGGGCGTCTCGACGCAGTCGCGGACCCGGACGAACCGGATCGTGCATCTGGCCGAGCCAGTGGATCCGGGGACGTTCGTGGACGCGCGCATCGTGGACGCGGCACCGCACCACCTCTCAGGCGAGGTCGTGCGCGCTCCCGCGCTCGTGTGAGCCGCGAGGCGGACGGCGCGGCCGCGTTCCTCGCGCTCGTGGGACCGACGGCGTCCGGGAAGACCGAGGCGGCCTTGCAGGTCGCCGAGGCGCTCGGCGCCGAGATCCTGTCGGTCGACTCGATGCTCGTGTACCGGGGGATGGACGTCGGGACGGCGAAGCCGACGGCCGAACAGCGCGCCCGCGTCCCGCATCACCTCCTGGACCTCGTGGAGCCGAGCGAGCCGTTCAGCGTGGCGGCGTTCCAGGCCGCGGCCCGCGCGGCGGCGGACGGCGTCCGCCGCCGCGGGCGGCGGCCGCTGCTGGTCGGCGGATCCGGCCTGTACTTCCGGGCCGTCGTCGACGACCTCGAGTTCCCCGGCACCGAGCCCGAGGTCCGGGGCGCGCTGGAGGACGAGGCGGCGGCGCTCGGTCCCGCGCGGATGTATCGGCGCCTCGTGTCGCTCGATCCGGTCGCGGCGTCCCGGATCGAGCCCGGCAACGTGCGCCGGACGGTGCGCGCGCTGGAGGTCGCCGCGATCACCGGACGGCCCCTCAGCTCGTACGCGGCGGCGTGGGAGCGGTACGAACCCGGTCGGGTGCGCGTGGCCGGCGTTCGACTCTCGACCGAGGACCTTGGACTACGGATCGCGGCGCGCGTGGACGGGATGCTCGCCGAGGGATGGCTCGAGGAGGTACGTTCGCTCGTCGACGCCGGGTTCGGCGACTGGCTCACCGCGTCGCAGGCCATCGGCTACGCTGAGCTCGCCCGCCACCTGGCGGGCGAGCTCGACCTGGAGGACGCCGTCCGGCAGACCGTCGCACGCACCCGGGCCCTCGCACGCCGCCAGATGGCCTGGTTCCGCCGCGATCCACGGATCCGTTGGTTCGACGCCGGCTCGAACGGCGCGGCGGAGGTGGTGGATCGGATCGTCGCGCACCTGGAGACGGCGTGAGCGATCTGCGCGTCTGGAAGTACCAGGCGACCGGCAACGACTTCGTGATGACGTTCGACCCGGAGGATGGGCGACCGCTCGACCCGGAGGAGGTCGTCGCGCTCTGCGACCGGCGGTTCGGGGTGGGCGCCGACGGGACGATCCGCGTCACCGCAGGGAGCGAGGGCCGGCCGTTCATGGACTACACGAACGCCGACGGCAGCCTCGCGGAGATGTGCGGCAACGGCCTCCGCTGCGTGGCGCTCCTGTTGCGCGATCTCGGTGAGGCGGCGGAGACCGGGTTCGAGGTCGAGACGCGCGCCGGCCTCCGACGGGTGACGTTCGAGGAGGACGGGCGCGTCACGGTCGACATGGGTGTCCCGAACTTCACGAAGGCGGTGATCCCGATGCGCGGCCCGGCGTGGGAGACGTTCCTCGACGAGCCCCTCGATCTCGGGGGAGGCCTCGTCGTCCGCGCGAGCGCGGTGTCCATGGGGAACCCGCACCTGGTCCTGTTCGTCGAGGACGACCCCGAGCGGTTCCACGTCGCGCACATCGGCGAGGTGCTGGAGCGGGACGATCGGTTCCCCGAGGGCACGAACGTCGAGTTCGCGCGCGTCGGCTCGAGCGCGATCGACGCGCGCGTCTGGGAGCGGGGGAGCGGGGAGACGATGGCGTGCGGCAGCGGCGCGTGCGCCATCGCGGTGGCGGCCCACGAGGCCGGCCTCGCCGGTCGACGGACGACCGTCGCGTTCCCGGGCGGCGACGTCGACGTCGAGCGACGGGAGGACGGCTCGGTCACCCTGACGGGGCCGGCGACCCGCGTCTTCGAGACCACGGTCGACCTGGACGAGCTCACCGAGGCCCTGGGATCGTGAGCGAACTCGCGGACCGACTCGCGACCCTCACCGAGCGGCTGGTCGCGATCCCGTCCGTGAGCCGCGACGAGGGCGCGATCCTCGAGGAGATCCGCCGGCAGCTCCCGGTGGGGTTCACGCTCATCGACGAGGAGGACTCCGTCGTCCTGGCGCTCCCGGAGCGGCGGCCGGGGCGGGCATTGATCCTGCTCGCTGGGCACGTCGACACGGTCCCGCCCGGCGACAGCGCTCCCGCCCGCCGCGAGGGCGGCTGGATCCACGGACGCGGCGCCGCGGACATGAAGGGCGGGCTCGCGGTGATGCTGTCGGTTGCGGACGCCCTGGCCGCCGGGGACCAAGAGAGCAACCTCGACGTGGGGCTGCTGTTCTCCGGACGCGAGGAGCTGCCGTTCGGCGAGAGCTCGATCGTGCCGCTGTTCGAGCGGCGTCCCGAGCTCCGCGAAGTCGCCCTGGCGATCATCCTCGAGCCCACCGCGAACGAGCTCCACCTCGGATGTCTCGGCAACCTGAACGCCATCGCGACGTTCGAGGGCGAGGCGGCCCACACGGCTCGTCCATGGCTCGGGCGCAACGCGGTCCACGCCGCGATCGCGGCACTCGCGCCCGTCGCCGACCTGCCGGTCCGCGAGGTCCGGGTGGACGGCCTCGTGTTCCGCGAGACCGCGTCCGTCACCACGATCCAGGGCGGGCAGGCGAGGAACGTGGTGCCGGCACGAGCGACGGCCCACGTGAACTTCCGCTACGCGCCCGTCCACACGCCCGAGGAAGCGGAGCGGCGACTGCGGGACCTGCTCGGCCACCCGGCGGCCTCCGTGGAGATCGTGGGGAACGCGCCGCCCGGGCAGGTGCCGGCGGGGAACCTGTACGTCGAGCGCCTCCGGGCCGCGGGCGACCTCGCCGTCGGCCCGAAGCAGGCCTGGACGCCGGTCGCGGAGTTCGGTCTGATCGGCGTCGACGCCGTGAACTTCGGTCCCGGCGACCCGCAGTACGCTCACAGGGACGACGAGCGCGTCGAGATCGCCGCGCTCGTCCGGTGCGACGAGGTGCTGCGCGCGTTCCTCGCGTCCGCGGGCGGCCCGGAGGGGTGAACGAGAGCGATGGTCCATCTGTCACCGGGGATGCGGACGTCGGAGTCCTACCCGTTCGAGGAGCTCGACCGGCGGAAGGCCGAGGCGGTCGCGGCCGGCCGATCGTTGATCGACCTCGGCGCCGGCGACCCGCGGGAGGAGACCCCGGCGTTCGTCCGCGAGGCG
>DASUPO010000065.1:0-5169 GCA_036281075.1 Actinomycetota bacterium
CGACGGCGCATTACCTCGCGATCGGCGCCGAGCCCGCGATCCTCGCGCCCGGTGAAGGGATCGGCGGCGTCGACGCGCTCTTCCTCCCCGGAGGCGACCCGTCGCTCCTCGTCTCCACCGCCTGCGGGTCGCGATCGTGGACGGAGGCGCGGGACGGGTGGCAGGCGGGTCGCGCCGCGCTCGCCGGTTCGAGCGCGGGCGCGATGGCGCTGTGGGAACAATGCCTGTTCCCGACCCCCGGGGCCGACGTGCCGACCGCGTGGAGCGACGGGCTCGGACCACTGCGCGGTGGCGCCCTCGCCGTCCATGCCGCTTCCCGCCCCGAGTCGTGGCTCGAGGACGTCGGGGCCCGGGCGCCGGTCGATGTGCTCGCGATGGACGAGGGGACGGCGCTGCTGCTCCGGCCGGGGCGAGCCCCCCTCGCCCTCGGCGGGGGCGCCGTCACCCGGTTCCCGGCCGCCGCGCCCGTCGCGAGCGTCCCCGGATGACGAGGTTCGGCCTCGCCGCGGTGCACGTCCGGGGGTTCCGCTCACTCCGGGACACCAGCTTCCGGCCGGAGACGATCGCGGCGATCGTCGGCGAGCCGAGCACCGGGAAGTCGAACCTGCTCGCCGCGATCTGGGCCCTCCTCGATCCCGAGGCCGCCTCGTTGGGTCGGTCCGACGTCTGCGAGGAGGAGGACGGCGGCGACGGCCGGATCCGGATCGTGGGCGAGCTGGCCGACGGTGCCGCGATCACCGTGGAGGGCCCGCCGGCCACCGCCCCCGGACCCGGCCCCGCATACCGTCCGCCCGTCGTCTTCCTCTCGGCCCGGCTCCGAGGGCAGGACCTGATCGAAGCGTCCGGACGCGCGGTCGACGCCGGACCCGTGCCGGACCTCCTCCGTGACGCCGTTGCGCGGGCGGCTGGCGACGGGAGGCGCAGGGGGACGAGCCACGATCCCGTGACGATGCACGCCGTCGTGGCCGGCCTCGAGGCCTGGAGGGATGCGGGACACGGAGGCGTGGTGCTCCTGATGGAGGATCCCGAGCTGTTCCTTCCACCGCAGGCACAACGCCACCTCTACCGGGTCCTGCGATCGGTCGCGGCGCATGGGAACCAGGTGATCTACTCGACGCACTCGCCCGCGTTCCTGAACGTCGTGCGCCTCGACGAGCTCGTCTTCACCGAGCGCCGCCCGGACGTCGGCACGCTGCTCCTGCAGCCGGACCCCTTGCCCGCCGACGAGGAGTTCCGCGCCTACTCGGAGTTCGACTCCTCGCGGAGCGAGCTGTTCCTCGCCCGCGCCGCGATCCTCGTCGAGGGGCTGACGGAGAAGCTCGCGCTGCCGTTCGTCTTCGCGGCCTTCGGTCACGACCCCGACCGCGAGCGGATCTCGATCGTCGAGTGCGGCGGTAAGGGGAACATCCCGCTGTTCGCCAGGATCAGTCGAGCGGTCGGCGTGCCGTTCGTCGCGGTGCACGACCGGGACGCCCCCGCCGCCCAACAGCCGAGCGAGGCCGAACGACTCCTGAACGAGGAAATCGCCGAGGTCGCCGGCGACGAGCGCGTCGAGCTCGCTCCCGACTTCGAGGGCGTCGCCGGGCTCCACGGAGACCGCCGGAAGCCGGCGAGGGCGTGGCGCCGGTTCGCGACCCTCGGTCGCGACTCGGTGCCCGAGCCGCTGGCGCGCGTCGTCGGACGGGCAGTGGCGCTGGCCTCGCGGTCCTAGCGCGCCTTCCCACCCGCGGCCTCGACGGCTCTCGCCGCACGGTCGGCCCGCTTGCGTTCGGTCCGGGCCTCGTCGGTCAGCCGCCTCGCCTCCGCCTCCGCCTCCCGCGCCGCGTCGGTCGCCGCCGAAGCCTTCTCCTTCAGATCGGCGGCCCGTCGCCGCGCCCGCTCCGCGGCGCGTTCGGCCGTCGCAGCGCGCTGCGCCGCCGAGCGCGCCTCGCGGGCGCGCTCCCGCTCCTCGGCCGCCCGGTCCTCCGCCGGCTCCTCCTCGGGCTCCGAGCCCCCGCCCGTGAGGACTTCGAACCCCTCGATCGTCCCGAAGCCGGCCGTCGGCTGCCCCTCGCGCTCCAGGGTCCCGGCCGTCAGGCGCTCGCCCAGCTCGTCGTCGACGGACGCGGCGTCCAGCGTCGCGGCGATCGCGTCTCGGTGCGCCGCGCCGCGTGCGCCGATCGCCGCCACCGCCGCGTCCGCGAGGATCCCGACCAGGGCCCGGCGCTCGTCCGTCGCGCGGCGGAGATCCTCTCCGCCGCCGCCGGACAGCGCCTTGCGCTGCGCGCGCCGGAGACCCTCGCCGGCCCCCCGCAACGCGGCCACCTCGTCGGCGTGCTCGCGTACGGCCGCGTTCACGGCCCAGGCCACGATGCTCGGCTTACGGAGCTTCTTCACCGCCGCCGCCTCGTCGTCCTTTCCCGCGGCCTTCAGCTCCTTTGCCAGCGCGTCGCGACCGGCGATGAACCCGTCGGGCGGAAGCGCGTAGAGCTCGCGCGCTTCGGCGGGGACCGGCGCGTCGCTCAGAAGCCCTCCCCGTATTCCGCGTCCGTGACGGGATCGCCCCAGTCCGGCGCCCCGCCGCCGTTCACCGCGACATGGACCAACGGGGCGTCCGGGGTCCCGCCGTGGAAGTGCCATTCGTCCCCCGTCACGTGGGTCACGTCGCCCGGCTGCAACACGTGGGCGGCGCCCTCCCGCGACCGCACCCGTCCGCTGCCGCTCACGCCGAACAGGAACTGCCCGCCGGGATGTCGATGCCAGTGCGTGCGAGCGCCGGGCGCGAAGTGCACGACGCCGACGTTCGTGCCGTCCTCCGCCGTGAGCGTCGAACGGAGCCAGACCTCGCCGGTGAACCGGTCGGGGCCGCCTCGATCGAACGTGCCGATCCCCGCCGCGGAAACGTCCATGCCAGTGAGCCTACGAGCTGGGCGATGCCGCGGCGTTCCCGCACGGACCCGGGCGGCCCCCTCGACACGATCCGGTCGAAAGAGGACGATCGGACCAGGATGGAAGGGGTGACGATCGGATGAAGTGGGTCGGCTACGGATTGCAGGGCGTCGGCGGGTTGATGGCGATGGCGGGCATGGGGGTCTTCGCGTTGGGAAAGCTGGTCGAGCACGCGGCCGGTCGGGGAACGGAGGAGGAGTCGGTCGGCGGCTCGTCCCCCGAGGTCGACGTGATGGCCGTCCTCTAGGGGATGACCACGTTGGCGCCTCGAGAACCTCTCGTCGATCCCGCGGATGTCGGAGTACGCGCTATCGGCACCGCGGATGCGGCACCGGCGGATCCGTCGCCTGGGCGCTCGTCATCCTGTTCAGCGTCCGCCTTGTGTGTGCGGCACTGGGCCTGCTCGAGCGCCCATCCCTCCTGAGCCGCTGACCGCTGTCCGAGGGTGGGGCGGGCAGGACTCGAACCTGCGTCCGGCCGATTATGAGTCGACTGCTCTGACCGACTGAGCTACCGCCCCGCGCGGCGAGCCTACCCCTTGGCCGCAACCATCGGCGACGCGCTGCGGCCGTCGACGGTCGAGGGGGCGTCGACATCCGCTCGCGCCGCCTCGAGCTGCGCCGCGAACGACAACCCGAACAGGACGGCCAGGCCGGTCCCGTACGCCCACACGAGCAGCGCGAGGATGCCGAGGAGCGGTCCGTACGACCCGCCGAGCACGGTCACGCGCTCGTAGAACAGGCCCAGGAGGAGCGTGGCGCCGATCCACGCGACGACGGCCACGGCCGTGCCCGACAGCAACCATGAGAACTCGGGCTGCCGTCGGTTCGGCACCACACGGAAGATCACCGTCATCGCGACGACGACGAGCGCCACGCCGATCGGCCACCGGACGATCGACCAGATCCCATCGCTGGCCGGCGCACCCGAGCTCCCTCGGTCGCCGACCGAACCGCCCGCGACCACGATCGCGAGGGCCACCATCAGCATCACCTCGACCGTCGCGGCGAGCAGCAACGCGAGCCCGTATCGCCGCCGCGGGGGTCGATGCTCCTCCACGCCGTAGATCCGGTTCGCGGCACGCTCGAGCATGGCCATCCCGAGGGTGCCGGACAGCAGCATCGCCGCGAGGCCCCCCACGAGCGCGACCACGGCCGACGAGGGTCTCGCGCCCTCGAGGGCGTCGGTCAGGATGCCACCGGCGGGCCCGGGCGCGAACGACGTCGCGGCGTCGGCCAGCCGGCTCCGCAGATCACCGAGCTCGAAGACCGTCACGAACCCGATCACCGCGATCACGGCGGGGATCAGGGTCGTGACGGTCGAATGGCCGAGGGCCCGCGCCGTCATCGTGACGTCGGCCGCCCGGGCACGCGCGGCCGCCTCGCGGAACAGCCGCAGCGACCCGGAACGACGGACAAGGGCACGGGCATCGTCGCTCGTGTCCCGGTCGCGGGTCTCGGGGACGGTGCTCACGGGGCTCACCCCGGGCCCATTCCCAGCCTGCTGTCCTTCCAACCGGTGGCGGGGAAAGTGGGCGCCGATGCGGGATGCTGTCGGGATGCCGCTCGCCCTGGTCACCGAGCTCGTCGACTGGCTCCAGCCGTTCTTCGCGACGTTCGGCTACGTGATCGTGCCGGTCGCGATGTTCCTCGAATCGGCCGCGCTGACGGGGATCGTCGTCCCCGGCGACGTGATCCTGGCCGTCGGCGGTGTGTACGCGGCGGAGGGCGCCCTCGCGCTCCCGCTCGTGATCGGCCTGGGTTGGGTCGGGTCGCTGCTCGGGGAGACCACCGGCTACTTCCTCGGCAGGCGGTACGGAGACGCGGTGCTCCGCCGCGCGCCGCTCGTCGACCGGTTCGCCGATCGGATCGAGGACCTCAAGGGATCGATCGAAGCGAACGCGGGCAAGACGATCGTGGTCGGTCGGTTCGTAACGGGAGCCGGCGGCTTCATCCCGTTCGTCGCCGGCCTGTCCCGTGTCCGGCCACGCACGTTCTTCGCGTACACGATCCCGACCCTCCTGGTCTGGACGACCGCGCTCTCGCTCCTCGGCTACTTCGTCGGGAACCACGTCGAGACGATCGACCGGATCCTGTCGACGATCGGCTGGGTCGGCCTCGGGCTCGTCGCATCGTTGATCGCATTCTGGATCTGGCGTCGCCGGCGTTCCGCCGAGCGTGAGGGGGACGCCGTCTCGGCCTCGAGAGACGAGGCCGAGGACGAGTGAGGCGGCGGAGGCGC
>DASUPO010000066.1:0-2387 GCA_036281075.1 Actinomycetota bacterium
CCCCGCCCCCGGAGAGCAGGTACACGACGTCGCCGTGCAGCGCGAACCAGATCTCGATCGTGTGCGGGTTGCCGGAGCGGCGTCCCGTCGTCGTGACGTAGCAGTAGTCGAGGTCGGCGCGTTCGCCGTCCTCCACTACCAGACGGCCCAGACGACGAGGGCCACGATCGCCGCGATCCCCAGCAGGAGGAAGAGCAGGTCGCCCCGCTTGATCCGGCCCGGCTGCATCGCGTTGAATCCCACGTCACGCCTCCTGCCGCAGACGGTAGTACTCGCGGAACTTCGGCGGCGAGAGCCACGCGAGGTGCTGCCGGACGGTCGAGGCGTAGGTCCGCGCCTCCTCCTCGTCCCGGCACGCCCGCACCGAGACGTCGGCGCCGTCCTGCACGATCGCGACGCTCCAGCCGCCCTGGTCCGCCCGGACGTCGACCGCGAAGGGGCCGGCGGCCCCGGCGGCGGCGTCGGCCCCGGCCACGGCGCTCACCCGCTACCGCCGCCGTGCGGACGCTCGAGCCGCTCGAGGTGGCCCTGGATGTCCGCGAGGACCGTCTCCGGATCGAGTACGAAGTCCGGCTCGAGGTCGGCGACCTTCTCGAGGGCGTTCTCGAGCGTGTCGCCGGCCCCCTGCGCGTCGCGCAAGAGCTCGACGAGCACCGCGGCGTAGTCCGGTTGGAACGGCTTGCCGTCCCACGGGCACCGACCGCCGTTGGCGATCACCTGCTCGACCAGGAACTCCCGGCCGCACCGCCTGCACGTCCCCTTGATCTTCACGCGATCTCCCTCGTTTCGCCGGTCCGAACCGCCCGGCCCTCGCGCCGCTCGCCGATCAGCTGCACCAGGCGATCGGCGAGCTCGAAAGGATCCACGGGCTCGACGAACCATGCGTCCGCGCCCGACCATTTCGCGAGCCACGCGTCCTGCCGGCGCTCGAGCAGGATCACGATCGGTCCGGGGTAGGGCTCGGGAGCTCCGCGGAGGTCCTTCGCCAGCGAGAACGCGCCCGCCGTCGACGCGATCTCGTCCGCGACTACGGCGTCCGGATGCTCGCGGAGCCCGATCGTCGCGCCCTCCTTCCCGTCGGCGGCGTCCAGGAACGAGAGCGGCTCGCCGAGCCGCCGTTCGATGCTCCCGACGGCGACGCGCATCAGATCGCGCGAGCTCTCATCGGACGACACGAGGAGGATCCTCACGCGCGGCATCCTACCCAACCCCGGGGCCGAGCCTCGTTGAGCACGGACCGTGCCGAGGCTATCGTGGACCGGATCGACCGACGAGGAGGGACCGGCATGACGAGCACTGGCAAGGTGGCGGTGGCGGAGTTCGTCGCGACGTTCGCGCTCGTGTTCATCGGCGCGGGCGCCGTCGTCGCGGTGGGACTCGGCCTCGACCTGACCGGTGTGGCGCTCGCGCACGGCCTCGTGCTGGCGATCATGGTGTCGATCATCTTCCACGTCTCGGGCGGCCACGTGAATCCGGCCGTCACGATCGGCCTGTGGGTCGCCGGGAAGACGCCGACTCCGACCGTGCTCGTCTACGTCGTGGCGCAGCTCCTCGGAGCGATCGCCGGGGCCTTCCTCCTCAAGTACCTGATCCCGGGCGAGCTGTTCGACGCCGCGATCGGCGGCACGCCGCAGCTGGCCGAGGGCATCGCCGCCGGTAAGGGGATCGTGATCGAGGCCGCGACCACCTTCCTGCTCGTGTTCGCCGTGTTCGGCACGGCCGTGGACCCGCTGGGTCCCTTCACGAAGACCGCCGGCCTCACGATCGGCCTCGTGATCGCGTTCGACATCATGGCGTTCGGGCCGTACACGGGCGCCGCGATGAATCCGGCCCGGTGGTTCGGACCCGCGCTCGCGTCCGGGACGTGGTCCGACTGGTTCGTATGGATCGTGGGACCGGTGGCCGGCGCCATCATCGCGGCCGTCGTGTACCAGTCGGTGTTCCTGCGCGACCGGGAACCCGTCACCCCGTAGTTCCGGAGCCTCGCGGCGGCCGTCGTTCGGGCGGCCGATATCATGGCCCCTCGCGATGGCCACGACCACCCGCACGTACCTCGATCACTCCTCGGCCACGCCGCTGGACGAGCGGGCCCGGGCGGCGCTGCTGGAGGCGCTCGACGCGTTCGGCGACCCGCTCCGGGTACACGGCGACGGCCTCGTCGCCCGGCGCCTGCTGGACGACGCGCGCGCGACGGTCGCGGGCGCGGTCGGCGCCCAGCCCGACGAGATCGTGTTCACGAGCGGCGGGACCGAGGCCGTCGCGCTCGCGATCTGGGGGGGCGTGCGGCCGATCCGCGAGCTCGGGCATCGGATCGTGACGACGACGGTCGAGCACCCGGCCGTGGGTGGGGTCCTCACGACGCTCGAGACCGACGGTTTCGAGTCGGT
>DASUPO010000067.1:0-24739 GCA_036281075.1 Actinomycetota bacterium
TCTTCGAGTGGGGACGGACGAGGAGCAGGACATGAACCAGGACATGATCGCGGCGCTCCGCGAGCTGGAGCGCGAGAAGGGCATCGCGTTCGAGACGATCCTCGCGGGGCTCGAGGAGGCGATGGCGTCCGCCTACAAGTCCTGGTGGAAGCAGCAGCATCCCGAGCTCGACGAGGAGACGACCGGCGTGCGTGCGAAGATCGACCCCGAGTCGGGGGACCTGCGCGTGTGGGTGCAAGAGCTCGAGCGGATCGAGCACGAGGGCGAGGAGGGCGAGGTCACGGTCGAGACCAACGTCCTGTCCGAGCAGGAGGTGCCGGTCACCGACGAGTTCAAAGGACGGATCGGCGCGCAGACCGCCAAGCAGGTGATCTTCCAGAAGCTCCGCGACGCGGAGCGGGAGATGACGTACGAGGAGTTCGCCGGCCGCGAGGGCGACGTGGTCACCGGCATCGTCCAGCAGTCCGAGCGCCGGTACACCCTGCTCGACCTCGGCAAGGTGGAGGCTCTGCTGCCACAGGCCGAGCAGGTGCCGAGCGAGCCCTACCGCAACGGCGAGCGCCTGAAGGGCTACATCACCGAGGTGCGCAAGGGGACGAAGGGTCCCCAGATCGTGGTCTCGCGCACGCACCCCGGGCTGCTGAAGAAGCTGTTCGAGCTGGAGGTGCCCGAGATCGGTGAGGGGATCGTCGAGATCCGGGCCGTCGCACGCGAGCCCGGCCACCGCTCGAAGATCGCGGTCTCCTCGAACGAGCCCGCCGTCGATCCCGTGGGCGCCTGCGTCGGGCCCAAGGGCTCGCGCGTCCGCAACGTCGTCACGGAGCTCCGGGGCGAGAAGATCGACGTCGTCCCCTGGAGCGCCGAGTCGGCCACCTTCGTCGCCAACGCGCTTCAGCCGGCCAAGGTGAAGGAGGCTCGCGTCGACCCCGAGTCGCAGACGGCGCTGGTGATCGTGCCCGACTACCAGCTCTCGCTCGCGATCGGCAGGGAAGGTCAGAACGCCCGCCTCGCAGCGCGGCTGACCGGCTGGCGGATCGACATCAAGTCCGAGAGCCAGGCGTCAGAGCCCCCGGCGGTCGTCGAGTCGCCCGCCCCGGCGGCCGAGGCGGCCCCGCCGCCCGCTCCCGAGGAGCCGGCCGCGGCTGAGGCGGCGACGGACGCCGGACCCGCCGAGGAGCAGCCGGCGGCCGAGGACGCGTCGGGGGCGGCGGAGCCGACGGACGAGGCGACCTCCGGCGACGCCGAGCCCGCCGACGCCGCGCCAGCGGAGGCGCCGGCGGAGGGATGACGACGCATGGCGCGCGAGCCGGAGCGTTCGTGCGTCGGGTGCCGGAGGCGGGCGCCCAAGGCCGTGTTGCTGCGGGTCGCGCGCACGCCGGGAGGCGTGCGCCCGGACCCGACGGCCACGGCGCCGGGGCGCGGCGCGTACGTGCATCGCGACCCCGACTGCGTGGTCGCTGCCCTGCGGAAGGGCACGCTCGCCCGCGCGCTGCGCACGGGGTTGAGCGAAAGGGAACTCGCTAGGCTACGAGAGGACATCGAGGAGGCGTCGCAGGGCACATGAGGATCCACGAACTCGCGAAGGAACTCGGGGTCTCGAGCAAGGAACTGCTGGAGACGCTCGAGAAGATGGGCGTGGCGGGCAAGTCCGCCTCCTCCAGCGTGCCCGAAGACCTCGTCCCCCGGCTGCGCGCGTCCGGCGGGAAGGCGACCAAGGCCGCCAAGCCGCGGCAGGTGATGGAGCCGCCGCCGAAGCCGCGCCCGAAGGCGAAGCCGAAGCCGAAGGTCGCCGAACCGGCTCCGGCTCCGGCTCCGGCGGAACCTGCGGCCGAGGCGGTCACCCCCGTCGCCGCGCCCGCGACCGCCGCGCCGGCCGCCCCCGCCCCGGCCGCGACCGCCGTCGCGGCTCCCCCCGCGCCCGCCGGCCCCCAACTCCAGCTCGTCCGGGGCTCCACGCCGCAGCTCGTCGCGGAGAAGACGAACCGGTCCCCGGCGGAGATCGTGAAGATCCTCTTCGTGGCCGGCGAGATGGCGACGGCCACGACGTCGCTCTCGGACGACGCGCTCCAGCTCGTCGGCGGCGAGCTCGGCTACGCCGTGGAGATCGTGGGCCTCGAGGACGAGCTCCAGGCCGAGGAGCCGGAGGAGGCCGTCGACGAGTCGAAGCTCGAGCCCCGCTCCCCGGTCGTGACGGTGATGGGTCACGTCGACCACGGCAAGACGAAGCTCCTGGACGCGATCCGGGTGACCGACGTGATGTCGGGCGAGTTCGGCGGGATCACCCAGCACATCGGCGCGTACCAGGCGCACGTGAACGGCCGCGAGATCACGTTCATCGACACCCCGGGCCACGAGGCGTTCACCGCGATGCGGGCCCGCGGCGCGCAGATCACCGACATCGCCGTCCTCGTGATCGCGGCCGACGACGGGGTGATGCCGCAGACGCTGGAGGCGCTCGACCACGCGAAGGCGGCCGGCGTGCCCGTGATCGTCGCCGTGAACAAGATCGACAAGGAGGAGGCGGATCCCAACCGGGTGCGGACCCAGATGGTCGAGCGCGGTCTCGTGCCCTCGGAGTGGGGGGGCGACACGGAGTTCGTCGACGTGTCCGCCAGGACGAGCGCGAACCTCGAGCGGCTGCTGGAGACCGTCCTGATCGTCGCCGACCTCGCGGAGCTGAAGGGCGATCCGACGGGCCGCGCGCGCGGCACGGTGCTCGAGGCGCACCTCGACAAGGGTCGGGGGCCGGTCGCAACCGTGCTCGTCCAGAAGGGCACGCTCGACGTCGGCGACGCGCTCGTCTGCGGGACGACGCACTGCAAGGTCCGCGCGATGACCGACGAGAACGGACAGCCGGTCGGCGTCGCGGGGCCCGCGAAGCCCGTCCAGGTCCTCGGTTGGAACGGCGTCCCGAACGTGGGCGACGAGTTCCGCGAGGTCGAGGACGAGCGGGAGGCGCGTCACGTCGCGGCCGAGCGCGAGGCCCGCGTCCGGGGGGCGGACGTCGTGAACCAGCGCCCCGCCTCCCTCCAGGAGCTGCTGCGGCGCCAGGAGCGGCAGGAGACGCCCGAGCTGAACCTCGTGGTGAAGGCGGACGTGCAGGGGTCGCTCGGCGCGCTGACCGACGCGTTCCTGAAGCTCCCGCAGGACGAGGTGCGGGTGAACATCGTGCACTCCGGCGCCGGCGCGATCTCCGAGCAGGACGTCACGCTCGCGCAGACCGCGAGCGCGATCGTGGTCGGCTTCAACGTCCGGCCGAACGCGAACGCGCGCGACCTCGCCGAGCGCGAGGGCGTCGACATCCGCCTCTACCGCGTGATCTACGACGCGATCGACGACGTGAAGGCCGCCCTGTCCGGGATGCTGAAGCCGGAAGAGCGCGAGACGATCCTCGGCGAGGCCGAGGTCCGACAGACGTTCCGCGTGCCGCGCCTCGGGGTGATCGCGGGCTGCTACGTCACGCGCGGGACGATCCGACGGAACTCGCAGGTCAGGCTCGTCCGCGACGGCGTCGTGGCCTACGAGGGGCGCGTGGGGTCGTTGCGCCGCTTCAAGGACGACGTCGGCGAGGTCCGCGAGGGCTTCGAGTGCGGGATCGGCCTCGAGAACTTCCAGGACGTGAAGGAGGGCGACGTGATCGAGGCCTTCGAGATCGAGGAGGTCGCGCGCCAGATCTCCTGATGCTGGTGGCGGCACTCCGGCTCGACCTCCGGATCCCGGCCTGCGGATCGTTGAAGGAGAAGCGTCACGTGATCAAGACCCTCACGAACGGGATCCGCGCGACGTTCCCCGTCGCGGTCGCGGAGACCGGAGCGCACGACATGTGGCAGCGCGCCGAGCTCGGCGTGGCGGCGGTCGGGGCGGAGGGGTACCACCTGAGGAAGGTGCTGCACGGCGTCGAGCGGTTCGTGGAGCGGTGGGCGGAGGTCGAGCTGATCGACCGCGACGTGACGCTGCATTCGCCGGACGACTGATTGGGTATCGCGATGACGCAAGGAGCGAGGACGGAACGGGTGGCGGAGGAGTTCCGCGAGGTGCTCGCCGAGGAGGTCCAG
This sequence comes from Actinomycetota bacterium, assembly GCA_036281075.1. GTDB lineage: Bacteria > Actinomycetota > UBA4738 > UBA4738 > HRBIN12 > JAJNBA01. The sequence continues at coordinate 4,056 of DASUPO010000067.1, forward strand.
AAGCTGAAGGATCCGCGGATCGGCTTCGTCACGATCATCGGGGTGCAGGTGACCGCGGACCTGCGGCGGGCGTGGGTGTCCTACACCGTGCTGGGCGACGACAAGCAGCAGCGATCGACCGCCGCGGGGCTGCGGTCAGCGACGCCGCACCTCCGGCAGGCGCTCGGCCGGCAGGTCCGGTTGCGGAACCTCCCTGAGCTGGAGTTCCAGGTGGACCAGACGCTCGCCCAGCATCAGCACATCGAAGAGATCATCGAGCGCCTGCACCGCGAGGGGCGATCCGATGCCTGACGAGACGGAGCGGGAGGCGCTCCGCCGGGCGGCGGAGATCCTGGCCGGGGCCGACGAGGTCGCGATCGCGTGTCACGTGAACCCGGACGCCGATGCGCTCGGGTCGATGCTCGGCCTCGCGAGCGTCCTGCGAGCTCGGGGGGTGCGGGCGGTCTGCTCGTTCGGCAACGAGCCGCCGACCCTGCCGCACTGGGCGTCGCTGCTGCCCGGGAGCGAACGCGTCGTGGCGCCGAGCCGCTTCCCGGCGGAGCCCGCGGTGATGGTCACTTGCGACTGCGCGTCGTTCGACCGGCTGGCCGTCCTCGGCGCCTCGGCGACCGCGGCGAAGGAGTTGATCTGGATCGACCACCATCGCTCGAACGACGGGTACGGCACGGTTCGGCTCGTCGATCCCGACGCGTCGTCCACGTGCGAGATGGTCGTTCGGCTGCTCGACGCGATGGGGGCGGAGCCGGATCGGGACGCGGCCCTCTGCCTCTACGCCGGCCTCGTCACGGACACGGGGCGGTTCCAGTACCAGGCCACGACGCCCGAGACCCTGCGCGTCGCAGCTCGGCTGCGCGAGCACGACTTCGATCACGCGGCGCTCGTGCGCGCGATGTACGAGGACAACGACCCGTCGTACCTCCGGCTGCTCGGCACCGCCCTGGGACGGATGGCCGAGGTCCCGGAGGCGAGCGTGGTCTGGACCTACCTCACGCTGGCGGACCTCGCGGATGCTGGTGTCACGGCCGGTGACACCGACGACCTGATCGACGTGCTCAGGACCGCGCGCGACGTCGACGTCGCGGCGGTCCTGAAGCAGCAGTGGGACGGGCGGTTCAAGGTGAGCGTCCGCTCGCGCGGGGGGCACGACCTGGCGGCGGTCGCCGCCGCCTTCGGCGGCGGCGGCCACCGCCTGGCCGCGGGCTACACGTCCGAGCACGGGCCCGAGGGCACGATCGAGCGGCTCGTGGCGGCGTTGCGGCAGGCGCCGGTCACGAGGTGACCGCCGCGGGCCCGGAGGGCCTGCTCCTCGTCGACAAGCCCGGTGGGATCACGTCGCACGACGTCGTCGACGTCGTACGACGCCGCCTCGGCACGAAGAAGGTCGGGCACGCCGGCACGCTCGACCCGATGGCGACGGGGCTGCTCCTGATCGGGATCGGGCGCGCCACCCGGCTGCTCCGGTTCTTCGGCGACCTCCCGAAGACCTACGAGGGGACGCTCCGGCTCGGGGTCGAGACGACGACCCTGGACGCGGACGGCGACGTCGTCCGGGAATCGCCAGTCGACGCCGACGAGGTCGCCGTCCGAGCGGCGATGGAGGCGCTCGTGGGGGAGTCGCTCCAGCGGCCGCCCGCCCACAGCGCCCTGAAGGTCGGCGGTCGCAAGCTCTACGAGGCCGCGCGCGCCGGTGAACAGCTCGAGGCCGAGCCGCGCCCGATTCGGGTCGACGCGTTCGATCTGCTCTCCTTCGTGCCCCCCGATGCTGCGTTCCGCATCACGTGCTCGAGCGGGACCTACGTCCGGGTGCTCGCCGCCGACGTCGGGGAGGCGGTCGGATGCGGGGCCCACCTCGTAGCCCTTCGACGCAGCGCGATCGGGCCGTTCCGGGCCGATGATGCCGTCCCGCCCGAGGGCCCCGGCGACCCCCTCCCGGTCCAGGCGGCGGTCGGCCACCTCCCGAGACTCGACCTGGAGCACGAGGAGGCCGTCGCGGCCTCCCACGGGAGGCCGCTCGGCCCCGCGGGGATCGCCGGGCCGTACGGAGTCTTCGCCCCCGACGGCCGGCTGATCGGCGTCTGGGAGGACGACGGCCCACGGGCGCGCCCGCAGGTCGTCCTCGCCGACTGAGCTGCCGCTACCCTCCATCTCCCATGGACGTGGTTCGGGGACTCGACGCGCTGCCGCTGGCCGAGGGTCCCTCGGTCGTGACGATCGGCTTCTTCGACGGCGTGCACCTCGGCCATCGGAGCCTGCTCTCGCAGACGGCCGACGCCGCGCGGGAGCGCGATGCCCGGAGCGTCGCGGTGACGTTCGACCGACACCCGCGCGAGATCCTGACGCCGGGTGAGGAACCTCGGCTCCTGACGACCGTGGAGCGAAAGGCCTCGTTGATCGCGGCGACCGGGATCGACGTGCTCGTGGTCCTGGAGTTCACGGAGTCGTTCTCGAGGATCGCCGCCGAGGACTTCGTCCGCGACGTCTTGATCGACGGGATCCACGTGGTGCACGTCCGCGTTGGGCCCGGATTCAACTTCGGCCACCGCGCCGCCGGCTCGATCGCGACGCTCCGCGAGGTGGGTGGGTCGCGTGGGATGACAGCCGACGAGGTGGAGCCGTTCCAGACGGACGGTCGTGTCGTGTCGTCGTCGTCGATCCGCGAGGCCCTTGCGTCCGGTGACCTCGCCTGGCCGAAGGCGGCGCTCGGACGCCCCTACGTGGTGGACGGAGAGGTCGTCTCCGGTGCGGGGCGCGGGAAGGGTCTCGGCTACCCGACGGCGAACCTCCGGACGTGGCCTCGCCTGCTGCTGCCCGGGCAAGGGATCTACGCCGGGACCGCGCAGTTGTTCGACGGGTCCAGGTACCCGGCGGCGATCGACGTGGGCACGAACCCGACGTTCGGCGTCGAGCCGCTCCACGTCGAGGCGTTCCTGATCGACTTCCCGAACGTGGAGCTCCGCGGCCAGCAGCTGTCCGTCGGGTTCCTGGAGCGGTTGCGCGACGAGGTGACGTTCGAGTCGATCGACGAGCTCGTCGCGGCGATCGGCGAGGACGTCGAGCGCACCCGCCGGATCGTGTCGGACGCGGAGCGAAGCTCAGGCTGAGACCCGCTGCTCAGCGCTCGCGGAGCATTCGGAGCCCGAGGCGGGCCATGAACGCGAGCGGGATCGTGACGTTCGCCCGCTGGAGTATCCCGTTCCCCGGACGGAGCACGTCGCGGAGGAACCACGCGGCGAGGCCCGAGCTGGCGGCCACGGCGCCGAGCGCCGGCCGGGTGAGGTCTCGGTACGCGGGCTCCTTCGCGAGCCGGGGCACCAGCGCGGCGATCCCGACCGTGCCGGCGAGGCCGCCCGCGATCGCGGCGGCGTCGTGCACGTCGTTCACCCACGACTGGCCGGGTGGCTCTCCGGGCGCGGGATAGTTCGACCTGCGGTCCCGCCGGAACAGCCCGGCGGCGATCGACGCGAGGCCCGACACGCCGAGCAGCGCGGGGCCCCACCCAGGTTCCGGGCCGAAGCGCCGGTGCAGCGCGGACGCGAACGCGACGCCGCATCCGCCGAGCGCGACGAAGCCGGCCGTCATCACGACGGGGTCCTTCGCGTCCCGCGCGGCGAGCCCGCTGATGTGCTCGTGGCGCACCTCGTACTCGTCCTGTCGGCGTTGCGAGACGAGCCACGCCGCGGTGAACGCCGCGGGCCCCAGGATCCCGCACGCGGCGCCGATGCGTCCCGCCTTGCCCACTTCGCCATCGTAGAGGTGCGACGATGCGCGGATGCGGGGACTCGCCGACCGGCTCGTGCGGCTGATCGCGCGGGCGGCCACCGCGGGATGGTTCCGCGCGGTCGACGTGACCGGGCTGGAACGGATCCCGCGGACAGGCCCCGTCCTGCTCGTGGGCAGCCACCACGGCGGCTTCGTGGACCCCGCGCTCCTCGCCGCCGTGATCCCGCGACCGGTCCGCTTCCTCGCGATGGGGACGCTGTTCAAGAACCCCGTGCTCGGGGCGCTCCTGCGGTTCGGCGGCGCGCTGCCGGTCCATCGGGCGCAGGACTCGGCGGCAGGCACGGGAACGTCGGGGAACGTGCACACGTTCGCGGCGTGCTTCGACCATCTCAGAGAGGGTGGCGCCATCGGTATCTTCCCCGAGGGTGAGGCGAGCGACGAGCCGCATCTCCTCCCCTTGCGCACCGGCGCCGCGCGGATCGCGATCGGCGCCCACGCTCGCGGCACGATGGGCCTCCGGATCGTCCCGGTGGGGCTGATCTACGAGCGGAAGCAGCGGGCCCGCTCCCGCGCGTACGTGCGCGTCGGCGAGCCGATCGCGCTCGACGAGGACCTCGCGACGAACCCCCACGTCCCTCCGGACGAGACCGATCGTGCCGAGGTGACGGCGCTGACGGAGCGGATCGAGGAGCGCCTGGCCGACGCAGCGGTCGACTACGAGAGCGCCGAGGAGCGGTCCGAGCTCCGCCTGGCCGCCGACGCGGCCCTCCGCTGGGAGCACGGCGACCCCCGGGGTCGTCCGCCGATCGGCGACGTCGAGGAGCTCGCGGATCGCCTGGCCGAGACGCGGGGGGCGGACGAGGTCCGGGCGGCCGCTCGGAGCTACCGGGACGGGCTCGACGCCGTCGGTGTCCCCGACGCGGTCGTGGCACCCGGCGCCGAGGAAGCGCTCGCGAGGCACGGCCGATTCTCGTGGATCCTCACGCTCGCGATCGCGCCGTTCGCCCTCGTCGGACTCGTCGCGAACGCGCTCCCGACGCTCGCGGTCTACTTGGCGGGTCGCAAGCCGGCTCCGCCGGTCCGGCACGCCACGATCAAGTTCCTCACGGCGTTCGTGGTGTTCCCACTCACCTGGGCGGTCCTACGCTGGTGGGTGTTCGCCGACGCCAGGTACGCGTGGCTGCTCACGCTGGCCGTGGGGCCGATCTGCGGGCTCGCCGCGCTGTGGTGCGTCGGCCGGGTGATCCGGGCGCGGCGGGCGCGGCTCGGGCTCGAGCGGCTGGCCGCGGCGACCGGCCTCGCCGACGACCTCCGGGCCCGCCGCGCCCGCCTGGTCGAGGCCGTGCGCGCGGCCGCGGGATCGTCGGGGGAGGGCGCCGCCGAACCCGGTGCTGGTAGCCTTGACCTTCGACCATGACGCTGACCAAGGAAGCCAAGCACGACATCATCCAGGAGCACGCGCTCACCAGCGGCGACACCGGTTCCGCGGACGTCCAGGTCGCGATCCTCACCAAGCGGATCGCGGAGCTGACGGAGCACCTGAAGACCCACAAGGCCGATCACGCCTCGAGGCGCGGCCTGCTCAAGATGGTGGGTCGCCGGCGCCGCCTCCTGGAGTACCTGAAGCGCGAGGACATCGAGCGCTATCGAGCCCTGATCGCGAAGCTCGGGCTGCGGCGTTGACGCACCGGTCCCGACGATGGGGCGGGGGGGAGTGATGCGAACGCTCCACTGACGACCGACGGAGGCGGCGTTCCACCGCACCACGCAGGTCGGTTCTCAGTCGCGGACCCCCGGACCGTGCCCGGCACCACGACCGCACGTCGCGGGCCGGCACCATGCGCGAACCACGAGCGCCGGAGGCCCACCACTGACAACCGACCCAGCCGCCTCCACGAACACCGCGTCGCCACGAGGCGCCGCCGATATCGAGGAGGTACACGGCCCATGGCCACCAGCATGTCCCGCCGGATCGGGGACAAGGAACTGTTCCTGGAGTCCGGCACGTTCGCGAAGCTCGCGCACGGCGCCGCCGTCGCTCGCTACGGCGACACGATGGTGCTCGCCACCTGCGTGAGCTCCGCACCCCGCGAGGGGATCGACTTCTTCCCGCTCACGATCGACGTCGAGGAGCGGATGTACGCGGCCGGGAAGATCCCCGGCAGCTTCTTCCGCCGGGAGGGCAGGCCGTCGGAGACGGCGATCCTGACGGCCCGCCTCATCGACCGACCGCTCCGGCCCACGTTCCGCGAGGGCTACCGCGACGAGGTCCAGGTGATCATCACGGTCCTGTCGGTCGACCACGCGAACCCGTACGACGTCACTGCGATGAACGCCGCGTCGCTCGCGGTCGGGATCGCGGGGCTCCCGTTCGACGGGCCCGTCGGCGCCGTCCGGCTCGGGCTGATCGGCGGCGAGTGGGTCGTGAACCCGACGTTCCAGGAGGTGGACGACGCGACGTTCGACATCGTCGTCGCCGGCTCGAAGAACGCCGAGGGCGGCATCGACATCCTGATGATCGAGGGCGAGGCCCCCGAGACCGCGTGGCCGCTCCTGGCCGCCGGCGAGGGCGCCACCGCGCCCACCGAGGACGTCGTGGCGCAGGGCCTCGAACGAGCCAAGGAAGTCATCGCCGAGATCATCGAGTTCCAGGAGGAGTTCCTCGCCCAGGTCGGCGTGAAGCCCTCGGACTTCGAACCGCGTCCGCTGTACCAGCAAGACCTCTGGGACGCGCTCGAGCCGTTCGCGCAGGACAGGATCAAGGCCGCGATCGTGCCCGACAGGAAGGAGCGCGAGGCCAACATGTCGAGCGCGAAGGAGGACGCGAAAGCGCACCTCGCGTCGACGCTCGGCGAGGACGAGTTCGCGACGCGCCGCCAGGAGTTCTCCGCGGCGTGGAAGTCCCTGGAGAAGAAGGTGATGCGGGCGCGCGTGATCGACGAGGGCGTTCGCCTCGACGGCCGCGGGCCGAAGGACATCCGGCCGCTCGCGGCGCACGTGAGCCTGCTCCCGCGGGCGCACGGGTCGGCCCTGTTCGAGCGTGGCGACACGCAGGTCCTGAACGTCACGACGCTCGGGATGCTGCGGATGAACCAGATGATCGACACGCTCGACCTGGAGGACTCCAAGCGCTACATGCACCACTACAACTTCCCGCCGTCCTCGACCGGGGAGACCGGGCGCGTGGGCTCGCCCCGCCGTCGGGAGATCGGTCACGGCGCGCTCGCGGAGCGTGCCCTGAAGCCCGTGATCCCGTCGGAGGAGGAGTTCCCGTACACGCTGCGGCTCGTGTCCGACGTCCTGGCATCCAACGGATCGACCTCGATGGCGAGCGTGTGCGGCTCGACGCTGTCCCTGATGGACGCCGGCGTGCCGATCAAGGCACCGGTCGGTGGGATCGCGATGGGCATGATCGCCGAGGGCGGAACGTTCGTGACGCTGACCGACATCCTCGGGGCCGAGGACGCGCTGGGCGACATGGACTTCAAGGTCGCCGGCACGCGTGAGTTCGTCACCGCGATCCAGCTCGACATGAAGGTGAGCGGGATGCCGGCGGAGGTGCTCGCCGGCGCGCTGCAGCAGGCGCGCGACGCCCGCTTCGCGATCCTCGACGTGATGGAGGCGGCGATCCCGGCGCCTCGCGACGCGGTGAACCCGATCGCGCCGCGGATCATCACGATCCAGATCCCGGTCGACAAGATCGGCGAGGTGATCGGCCCGAAGGGCAAGCGGATCAACGAGATCATCGCGCAGACCGGCGCCGACATCGACATCCAGGACGACGGCACCGTGTTCATCGGCTCGCACGAAGGCGAGGGGGCCGACGAGGCGGCCCGGATGATCGACGAGATCGCCAACCCGCGGCCGGTCCTCACGGGCGAGACGTACGACGGGACCGTCGTGAAGACGACGACGTTCGGGGCGTTCGTGAACCTCGTCCCCGGTCGCGACGGACTCGTCCACATCTCCAAGCTCGGCAAGGGCAAGCGCCTGAGCTCGGTTGAGGAAGCCGTGCGGGAGGGCGACAAGCTCACCGTCCTCGTCGAGGACATCGACGCGCAGGGCAAGATCAGCCTGCGTCCGGTCGGTGCCGAGTGGGAGGTCCCTGAGGGCGAGGGCTCGGGCGAGGGTGGCGAGCGCCAGCGGCGCGAGCCGCGCGAGCCGCGTGAGCCCCGGAACGGCGGCGATCGCGGCCCGCGCCGGCACGGCCGCCGGTTCCGCGACGCCGAGAAGGGTTCGCAGAACTAGACCGCACCCGGAGGCACGATCGTGGCGATCGAACGGACCGAGTTCTCCTCGGGCCTGCGGGTGGTGACGGAGCGGATGCCGAGCGTCCGCTCCGTCTCCCTCGGCTTCTGGGTCCTGGCGGGATCGCGGGACGAGCCGCCCGCGATCAGCGGCTCGAGCCACTTCCTCGAGCACCTGTTGTTCAAGGGGACGCGCACCCGGTCGGCCCGCGACATCGCGGAGGCGTTCGACGCGGTGGGCGGCGACCTGAACGCGTTCACCTCGAAGGAATACACGTGCTACTACGCGAGGATCCTCGACCGGGACCTCGAGCTCGCGATCGACCACCTCGCGGACATGCTCCAGTCCTCCCGGCTCCGCGCCGCCGACCTGGACGCCGAACGGCAGGTGATCCTCGAGGAGATCAACATGCACGAGGACTCGCCGGAGGAGGTGGTCCACGACCTCTTCACGGAAACGCTGTGGCCGCATCATCCCCTCGGCAGGCCGGTGCTCGGCACGGCGGAGACGATCAAGGCCGCCACGCGCGACAAGGTCCACCGGTTCTACCGGCGCTACTACCGGCCGGGCAGCCTGGTCGTCGCGGCCGCCGGGAACCTGCGACACGACGAGCTGCTCGGGCTGCTGCGGGCCCGGATGGACGTGGGGGGCGTGGTCCGGACCGGGGAACCGAGCGGCTGGAAGCTCCGCACGGGGCAGGACGCGCCCGAGGCGTCGTCGCGTCCGCTCGTGAAGCGTCGGCGGACCGAGCAGGCGCACATCTGCGTGGGGACGAACGGACTGCCGCGGAGCGACCCCGACCGCTTCGCGTTCCAGATCGTGAACGGCGCGCTCGGGACCGGCATGTCGTCCCGGCTGTTCCAGGAGATCCGCGAGAAGCGAGGGCTCGCGTACTCGGTCTACAGCTTTCACTCGCAGTACACCGAAGCCGGGTTGTTCGGGTGCTACGCGGGCACCACCCCGGCGCGGGCTCGCGAGGTGATCGGCCTGTTGCGACGCGAGCTCGAGGACGTCGCGGGCGGCGGGTTGACGGCCGAGGAGTTCGATCGCGCGAAGGGCCACGTGACGGGCTCGATGGTGCTGTCGCTCGAGGACCCCGGCAGCCGGATGTCCCGGATCGGCAAGTCCGAGATCGGACACGGCGAGATCCTCACGGTGAGCCAAGCGCTGAAGCGCGTGGAGGACGTGACCCTCGACGACGCGCGGCGCGTGGCCAAGCGCGTACTGTCGCAGCCGATGACGCTCACGGTGCTCGGGCCGTTCGCGCAGAAGGACCTCGCCGGGGTCATGGCGTGATCCGCGTCGGCGTGATCGGCGCCACCGGGAAGGTCGGCGCCGAGGTGTGCCGCGGCGTCCACGCGGAACCGGATCTGGAGCTCGTCGCCGGGATCTCCCGGTCGAAGGCGGGGGAGAAGGCGTCGGAGGCGCTCGGGCTCGAGGGCTCGGACGTGGTCCTCGCCGACCAACTGGCGTCGTTCCCCCAGGCCGGCGTCGAGGTGGCCGTCGACTTCACGAGCGCGTCGTTCGCGCCGGAGCACGTCGCCTGGGCGATCGGGCACGGGGTTCACATCGTCGTGGGGACGACCGGGTTCGAGACGGACCCCGCGTGGAAGGACGCGGCGGTCGGCGTCTTCGTCGCCCCGAACTTCGCGATCGGCGCCGTCCTGATGCAGCGCTTCGCCGCCGAGGCGGCGAAGCACCTGCCGGCGGTCGAGATCGTCGAGCTCCATCACGACGGGAAGGCCGACGCGCCGTCGGGGACGGCGGCGGCGACGGCGGACGCCGTCGCGGCCGCCCGCCCCGAGCGCTGGACCGGCCCGTCGTCCGAGTCGCTACCCGGCGCGCGGGGCGGCGAGCGGGCGGGCATCCGGATCCACTCGATCCGGCTGCCCGGCCTCGTCGCGCATCAAGAGGTGATCTTCGGCGGGAAGGGCCAGACCCTGACGATCCGGCACGACTCGACCGACCGCACCTCGTTCGTGCCCGGCGTCCTGCTCGCCATCCGATGGGTGCCGAAACATCCCGGGCTCACCGTCGGGCTCGACGCGATCCTCGGCGCCTGACGCCGGCCGGCGCGGCGGCACCCGATAGGCTGGCGTCGTGGACATCGAGATCCGGCCCATCGCGTTCGAGGAGCGACCCGACTGGATCCGCGCCGCGGACATCGCGTTCAGCGCCGCCACGAAGGATGACGAGATCGAGGCGACGCTCCCGACGATCGAGATCGATCGTTCCTTCGCCGCGGTGGACGGCGGACGGATCGTCGGAACCTCCGCGTCGATCACCACGCGGATGGTGGTCCCGGGCGGGGCGCGGATCCCCACCGCCGGCGTGACGATGGTCGGCGTGCAGCCGACGCATCGCCGGCGCGGGATCAACACCCGGATGATGACCGCGCTCCTCGACCAGGCCACGGAGCGCGGCGAGCCGATCGCGGCCCTGTTCGCGTCCGAGGGCGCGATCTACGGCCGCTTCGGCTACGGCCTCGCCGCCTTCTACGGGGAGTTCCAGGCCGAGTCGGCTCGGATGGGCTTCGTCCGGGGCTACGCGCCCTCCGGCCGCGTCGAGCTCGTTTCGAAGGACGACGCGATGCCGACCGTGAGCCGGATCTACGACTCGGCGCTCCGGGCCGGCGGCGTCGAGCGGAACGACGTGCTGCGCGACTACGCGTTCTCCGAGGTCGGGCACGACATGAAGGACAAGCCATGGTTCTACGCCGTGCATCGGGCCGAGGACGGCGAGGCCGACGCGTACGCCGTCTACACGATGAAGCACGCGTGGCCACGGTCGGTCCCCACGGGGACGATCGAGGTGCGGGAGTCGATGGCCACGACGCCGCAGGGCTACGCGGACATCTGGCGCTATCTCTTCGACATCGATCTCGTGGCCACCGTGGAGGCCTGGAACCGTCCGCTCGACGACCCGCTGCTCGTGCTCGTCGCCGAGCCGCGACGGCTCCGGTTCGGTGTCGGCGACGGCCTGTGGGTCCGGCTCCTCGACATCCCGGCCGCCCTGTCCGCACGCCGATACGCGAGCGACGGCCGCCTGGTGTTCGAGGTCTCCGACCCTTTCCGGCCGGAGACCGACGGCCGGCACGAGCTCGTGGTCGAGGACGGCACGGGCGCGTGCGCGCGCACCGAGGCGAAGGCCGACCTGGCGGGGACGGTGAACGTGCTGGGGGCGACCTACCTCGGCGGGACGAGCTTCGCCCAGATCGCTGCTGCCGGACAGCTCGAGGAGCGGACCGACGGGAGCGTCGCGCTCGCCGACGCGTTGTTCCGCTGGACACCCGCGCCGTGGTCGGCGTGGGATTTCTGACGCGACTGGTGACTCAAGCCGTGCCGTCCATCAACAGAACGAACGAGTGGATTACGGCGATCTCGGAATATTGGCACCCGGTCGGTGGGAGCTTGATGAACCTTCGGTCGGGTCGCTTTGTGTCGAGTCGGTCAAACGATTCATCCGCTTATTGGGCACAATCGACACGGCAAGTATGGCGTGCATTCCAGTTCGGCTCGTGTCGCTCACTTGGAATATCCCTACATACATGAGTTGGCAGACGGATCGCGTCGTCGAGCGCGGCGGAGATGTCGCCTTGCTCCGTCAGCTAGGGCAACAGGTTCAGGCGCACCTGGAGCGCATTCTTGGCGTCGCTTGTCGGAATGAAGAGACCATAGAGACTCGCCATCATCGCGGGTCCGCTTCCCGCTTTGACCGATGGACGGATGAACTCCTGACGCTCTGGCGCGATGAGTTCAACGGCCTCTGCGGCGTCGCAGACGGAAGGTTCGACCCGAAGCAGACTGGACGAGTGATTGCACTTATGGAGTCCGTGACGGTGGAGCGCGATGAGTGCATTCCGACGGATTTCTTGGCTCTAGCTTGGGACTTGCCGGCCTACCTTGAGAGGCACATCGAGAGCGTGATCGAGGCGGGCGGAAGTGCGGACCTCGTGCGGAGGGATGCGATTCGCATACGGAACGAGCTGAATCGACTTCTCGGAGGACCATGAGAGAGACGCTTGGCGCAGTCAAGAATCAGATGTCGCGAAGCTTGGTTCAACTCCGGTTCGACAAGTCGTCCGGGAACGATCGCGACGCGGAAGAGAGCTTCCGTCAACGACTGGGGGGTTCGTCTTCGGCCGCCGCTCGGCGGGCGAGGACGAACACGAGGTCGCTCAACCGGTTGAGGTAGCGCCGAACTTCCGGGTTCACCTCGCGACCTTCGCGTTCCATCGTGATCACGGCGCGCTCCGCGCGCCGGATCACGCTGCGCGCCAGGTCCAACCCGGCACTCACCTGGTTCGCGCCCGGCACGACGAACACGTTCGGCAGCGGGCGCTCCGCGACGAGCTCGTCGATCCGTCCTTCCAACCGTTCGGTCATCTCGGGCGTGACGAGCGAGACGCCTGCCTCGAGCTTGACCCGCTCGGCGGGGTTCGTCGCCAGGTCCGCGCCAACCACGAACAGCTCACGTTGCAGGGCAAGGATCTCCGAGGCCACCTCGGGATCGGCCGTCGCGCGCGCGATCCCGAGCGCCGCGACGGCTTCGTCGGTGGTGCCGTACGCCTCGGTGGCCGCGTCGTCCTTGGGGACACGGCCTCCGTACAGGAGGCCGGTCGTGCCGTCGTCACCTGTCTTCGTGTAGATGCGCGGCATGGGCCGCTAGCATAGGGCGTCGTCGCGGACGCCCCGCTCGATCGATGGGATCGCGGGGGACGCCTGAGAGAGGAGGCTGCACGTGGCCGGACGCTTCGGATCGGTCGTCACCGCGATGGTCACGCCATTCCGAAAGGACCACGGCGTCGACCTCGACGGCGCGCAGGAGCTCGCCTCCTGGCTCACCGACAACGGCTCGGACTCGGTCTTCGTCGTCGGCTCGACCGGCGAGTCGCCGACGCTCTCGCACAAGGAGAAGGCCGAGCTGTTCCGCGTCGTCGGCGACGCGATCCGCGGTAAGGGCAAGCTGATCTGCGGGACCGGCACGTACTCGACCGCAGAGACGCTCGAGCTCACGAAGGCCGCGGAGCAGGCCGGCGCCGACGGGATCGTGGTCGTCACGCCGTACTACAACAAGCCGCCGCAGCGCGGGCTCGTGGCGCACTTCGAGCACATCGCGGATCGGACCGAGCTCCCGGTGATCGTCTACAACATCCCGAGCCGCACCGGGACGCGGATCGAGCACGACACCATGGTGAGGATCGCGCAGCGGCCCAACATCGTGGCCGTGAAGGACTCTACGGGCGACTTCAAGGCGATCTCGAACCTGATCTCCGAAGCCCCGGACGGCTTCGAGGTCTACTCGGGCGACGACTGGGCGACGTTCGGCTACGTATGCCTCGGCGCCGTCGGGGTGGTGAGCGTGGCCTCGCACCTCGTTGGCCCGCAGATCCGCCAGATGATCGACCTGATCGAAACCGGCGACGTCCCCGCGGCGCGCAAGCTCCACGAGGACCTGTCGCCGCTGTTCAACGCCCTGTTCGTGACGTCCAACCCGATCCCCCTGAAGGCCGCCCTCGACATGCTGGACCGGCCGGCCGGAGCGCCGCGGCTCCCACTCGTGCCGGCGACGCCGGAAGAGCGGGAGCGGGTGCGCAGAGCACTGGAGGACGCCGGTCTCCTCTGACCCCGCCGCGCGACTCGTCTTCCTCGGTGGGGTCGGCGAGGTGGGCCGGAACATGGCCTGCCTCGAGCTGGACGGCCGCATCCTGATCATCGACGTCGGCCTTTCGTTCCCGTCCGGGGACATGCCCGGGATCGACCTCGTGCTGCCCGACTTCGAGTTCGTCCGCCAGCGGGCCGACCGGATCCGCGCGGTGGTCCTCACGCACGGGCACGAGGACCACATCGGCGCGCTGCCGTACCTGCTGCGCGACATCGACCGGCGACTCGAGGTCTTCGGCACGCCGTTCACGCTCGCGCTGCTCCAGAGCAAGCTGGACGAGCACGAGGTGACGCATCTCGTCGACCTGAGGACGGTCACGCCCGGCGAGCAGATGGTCGCCGACCCGTTCACGATGCGGTTCCTCGGCGTCACCCACTCGATCCCGGACGGGGCGGCCGTCGTCGTCGACACACCGTTCGGCTCGATCCTGCACACAGGTGACTTCAAGATCGACCAGACGCCGCTGGACGGACGCGCCACCGACCTGCACGGCCTCGCGGAGGAGGCCGGTCGCGGCAAGGGGGTGCACCTGCTCCTGTCCGACTCCACGAACGCCGAGGAGCCCGGGTACTCGGTGAGCGAGCGCACCGTGGGGCCGGTGCTGCAGGACATCGTCGCCGCTGCGCCGGGGCTCGTCGTGGCGGCGTGCTTCTCGAGCCACATCCACCGGGTGCAGCAGATCGTGAACGCCGCACGGTCGAACGAGCGTGTCGTCGCGATCCTCGGGCGATCGATGCACAAGTCGGTCGACGCGGCACGACGCCTGGGACATCTCCACGTGCCCGACCAGGATCTCGTGGACATCGAGGAGATCGAACGGCTCGATCCGGGTCGGGTCGTCGTGATCTGCACCGGCTCGCAGGGCGAGCCGTACTCCGCGCTGTCGCTGATGGCGCAGCGCCAGCACAAGTGGGTGGAGATCGGCCCGGGCGACACGGTCGTGCTGTCTTCATCGCTTATCCCCGGGAACGAGCCGGCGATCCACCGGGTCGTGGACTCGCTCTACCGGACGGGCGCCGACGTGTTCCACATGCCCTCCGATCCGGTGCACGCGTCGGGCCACGCGGCGCAGGAAGAGCTGCGCCTGATGCTGTCGCTCGTGCGGCCGCGATGGTTCATCCCCGTGCACGGCGAGCGTCGGCACCTGCAGCACCACGCGCGGCTTGCGCACGAGGTCGGGATCCCGCCGGAGCGGACGCTCGTGTGCGAGGACGGCGACATGGTGGAGGTCGGCGAGGAGGTGCGCCACGTCGAGCGGGTCCAGGCCGGGATGACGTTCGTCGACGGGCTCGGGATCGGCGACGTGGGCGGCGAGGTCCTCCGCGACCGGCGCAAGCTCGCCGGGGACGGCGTGGTGGTCGTGGTGGTGATCGTGGACTCGCAGACCGGCGAGCTCGTCGCGGGGCCGGACGTCGTGAATCGGGGCTTCGTGCACGAGGAGACGTCGGGGGACATCCTCGCGGAAGGCCGCGAGCGCGTGATCCAGGCCGTGAAGGAGTCGGCCGAGGTCCGCCTCACCGACCCGTCGGCGCTGCAGCAGAACGTCCGGCGGGCGCTCGCCCGCTACTTCAACGAGGTCACGCAGCGCAAGCCGGTGATCCTGCCGGTGATCATGGAGGTCTGAGGGGCCGGACGGTCAGCCGAGCGCGCGGAACGGCTCGGGCTGATAGCGCTCGAGCAGCTCGCGCCAGTCGGGCAACGCCTCCCCGATCGCCGGATCGTCCTGGACGAGCCACGAGAGGTGGCGCAGGGCGTGCTCGATCACCTGGAGGACGCCGATCTCCGGCGGCGGCGCCGTGGCGTCGCCGCGCGCGAGATCGGCGCGCACGACGGGCGTCCGAACGAGGGTGCCGTCGAGGAGCTGCGACGGCGCGTCCACGACCGCGACGTACGAGAGCACGACCCGGCCCTCCTCGTGGCGCCAGGACGTCGAGTGCACGACCCTCGGCGTGAGCGCGTACGAGTTCAGGGTCTCGAGCACGACGTCGCCGGGTCGCGCGGTCGCGGGCAGGCCGATCCGGAGCGAGTCGGCGTGCTCGGGCTTGAGCCACACGGGGGCGTCGTCGTCGAGGGTGACGATCAGCACCTCGAGGGACTGGGTGGAGAGCTCGGGCGACCAGGGAACGTCGGAGATCGGCGGTCCGAGCTCGACGACGGGTTCGGAGGCGTCCCCGTCCGGAGGTTCCGACCCGGCCACGTGCTACGAGCCGGTGGCGCCCTCGGGGACCGGACGCCAGATCGCCCTGACCTCGTCCGCGGTCGTGGTCACGCCGTGCGCCTCGAGCCCGTGCGCCTGGACCTGCGCGATCACGTCGTCCTCGGTGCCTCGACACGTCCACCCGCACCGACAGGTCACTTCCATCAGCATCGACGTTCCCTCCTCCCGCAACGGTACCGCGACGCCGGGCCGCACGGGGCGAGGAGGGCAGCCTCGTGAGGGCCGCGGGTCCTTGAAGCGTCCGTTCGACCCGTCATGCTTGTGCCCTCATGGCAACGAAGACTTCCCCCTCCCGGAGGGCCGGGAGCAGGGGGACGCGTTCGCGTCCCTCGAAGAAGCCCGCCGCGAAGAAGAAGCAGCAGAAGACGCCCGTCCGGACCGTCCTGTCCCCGTGGGCCAGGGACGCGCTCGGGATCGGGCTGATCGTGCTGTCCCTTCTGTCGATACTCTCGGTCTGGCTGGAGGCCGCCGGACCGGTCGGCCGGGGGCTCACGTGGCTCCTCGGCGGGGCCGTGGGGATCGGTGCCTACGCCTTCCCCCTGGTGGGAGCCTGGTGGGGGTTCGTCCTGCTCCGCGATACCGCCCGCGAGGATCGGGTCCGGATGTTCATCGGCTTCGTGGTCCTGCTCGTCGGCGTCCTCGGCCTGATCTCGCTGTTCGCCGGGAACCCGAGCCCCGCGCGGGCGTGGGACGAGGCGGCAGAGCTCACGGAGGCGGGAGGGGTCGTGGGAGCGGTCGGCGCCTGGCCGCTCGCGCGCGTGCTCTCGCCCGTCGGCGCGGCGATCGTGTGCGCCGGCCTGGCGAGCCTGGGGCTGCTGATCTTCACGGGCACGCCGATCGCGGCGATCAGGGAGAAGATCGCCGCGTTCCTCGAGGAACGCGACGATCGGGACCCGGTGGCGGCCCGGGCGCGCGAGGAGGAGCACGCGCGCCCGCGGCGCTCGTGGCTCGAGCGCCTCGGGCTGACGGAGCCGGATGACGTCGTCCTGGTGCCCGACGCGGAGGCGACCGCCCCGACCGAGACGATCCCGATCGAGGACGCCGACGAGGAGCAGGGGTTCCCGTCCGAGCCGCCGCCGTCGGCGAAGGGCACCTCGCGGACGATCACGACGCCGCAGGGCCCGTACCGGCTCCCGCCGCTCGATCTGCTCCGCACCGCGCCGCCCTCGAACGCCGACGCGCGCGCCGAGCGCGACACGCTGGCCGCGCTCGAGCGGACCCTCGAGACGTTCGGCGTCGACGCACGCGTCTCCGCCGCCCACCGCGGCCCGACCGTGACGATGTACGAGGTCGCGGTCGCCTCCGGAACCAAGGTGAACAAGGTCCTCGGCCTGTCGAGCGACATCGCCTACGCGCTCGCGACGCCCGACGTCCGCATCCAGGCGCCGATCCCCGGCAAGTCCGCGATCGGCATCGAGGTCCCCAACGTCCATCGCGACTTCGTGATGCTGGGCGACGTGCTGCGGTCGTCGACCGCGAGACAGGCGAAGCACCCGCTCGAGGTCGCGCTCGGCAAGGACGTCCACGGCCGGGCGCGCATCGTGAACCTCGCCGACATGCCCCACCTGCTGATCGCCGGGGCGACCGGCGCCGGCAAGTCGTCGCTCGTGAACTCGTTCATCACGTCGATCCTGATGCGCACGACCCCCGACGACGTCCGGCTGGTCCTCGTCGACCCGAAGCGGGTCGAGCTCAGCCACTTCGGCGACGTGCCCCACCTGCTCTCGCCGGTGATCGTGCACCCGAAGCGGGCCGCCGAGGCCCTGCAGTGGATCGCCCGGGAGATGGAGACGCGCTACGAGCTGCTCGCCACAGTGGGCGTCCGTGACATCGACTCCTACGAGGAGGGGCTCGGCGCCGGCACCCTCCGGATCCCTCCGGGCATGGAGGAGAAGTTCGAGCACCTGCCCTTCATCGTGGTCGTGATCGACGAGCTGGCGGACCTGATGATGATCGCGCCCCGCGACGTCGAGGACGCGATCTGCCGGATCGCCCAGATGGCGCGCGCGGTGGGGATCCACCTCGTGGTGGCGACGCAGCGCCCGTCGGTCGACGTCGTGACCGGCCTGATCAAGGCGAACATCCCGTCGCGGATCGCGCTGATGACCTCCTCGCAGGCGGACTCGCGCGTGATCCTGGACATGAACGGCGCCGAGAAGCTCGTCGGCCACGGCGACATGCTCTTCGCGCCCTCGAGCCTGTCGAAGCCCGTCCGGATCCAGGGCGCGTGGGTCACGGAAGCGGAGGTGCGCGCGGTCTCGGAGTTCATCCGCGCCCAGCGCGAGGTCGTCTACGAGAACAGCGCCGAGGGGCTCGCGCTCCCGCCGGGCGAGGGCGTCGGCGACCACGGGCTCGGCGACGACGACGAGCTCGTGGAGCAGGCCGCGGAGCTCGTGATCCGGTCCCAGCTCGGGTCGACCTCGATGCTCCAGCGCAAGCTGAAGGTCGGCTTCGCGCGCGCGGGCCGGCTGATGGATCTGATGGAAGGGCGCGGCCTCGTCGGCCCGTCCCAGGGCTCGAAGGCCCGCGACGTGCTCGTCACCTGGGAGGAGTGGGAGGAGCGCCGGACGGGCTAGCCGCCGCGGGCGCTCAGACCGCGCCGACCCGGCGCGCGACCTGGAACAGCGTGTCCGCGTGTTGCTGCGGGTCGATCATCACGTGCCCCGCGACGCCGACGTTGGCCTGCCAGTAGGCGTAGATGCGCTCGATCGTCCACCCACGGGCCTGGGCGCTGCGAACGCTGCGGACCATCTCGCTGCCGGCCCAGATCGCTTCGGGGCTGATCAGGAAGCCGCCGGCTCCGCCGTCGATCGATCGCCAGAACGCGCCGACCGATCCCCACCGTCCGTCGTCGAGCTCGCCGGCGACGAGGAGGTACCGGACCGGGCCGTCGAGCAGCAGGTGCGCGGACGGCAGGATCTCGCGGACGGTCGCGAGCGGCGACACGTCCGTCGGGTCCTTCGGCACACTGCGTTCCATCCGCGATCCCTCCCTGCTGCTCGGCCAACTGTAGTCCCCCGCGTTCGGTGCTCCACCCGGCGGACGCCCGATTCGCGGGTGACCCTTGGACCTAGGTCCCTCGACTATCCTGGCTGCTCATGGCCGGCTCGGTGACGGATCCCCGAACAGGGGTCGGCTCGGCGCTTCGGCGCGCCCGCGAGCTCCGAGGGCTCTCCCTCGACGAGGCGGCGCGCGACACGCGGATCCGGGCCGATCAGCTGGATGCGCTCGAACGGGAGGACTTCGAGGTCCTCCCGGGCGAGGTGTACGTGCGCGCCACGCTGCGCACGTACGCGAGCTACCTCGGGATCGACGCCGACAAGGTGGCAGAGATCCACGCGCGCACGGCCGCGGAGATCGACCAGGAGCCACCGTCGGGCCGGCTCGGTCGCGTGGAGCGGATGATCGCGGCGACCCGGATCCGGGACAACCAGCGGTTCCTCCTGGTCGCGGCGGCATCGATCCTGCTGGTCCTCCTCGCGTTCGGACTCCTCTCCCGAGGCTCGGCGGCCCCGCCGGCCGCGGAGATCCCCGATACGACGGCGTCGCCGATCCCGGACGACCCGACGATCCGCGCCGTGCTCGTCTCTCGAGGCGACGTGTCGATCGAGGCGGAGGCGGACGGGGTGACCTCGTCGTACCAGATCCGACCCGGCGAGACGCTCACGCTCGTCGCCCTCGAGCGGCTCATGTTCCGTGTGGACGACGCGGGGCTCGTGGACGTGAGCGTGAACGGGAAGGACGAGACCAAGGGCGTCCGGGGCGCACCCGCCAAGTACCTGTTCACCCTGGGGGATGCGGGAGGTGCGCCATCGTCGAGCGGGTGAGACCGCTGGGGCTCGGCTGGCCGAACGTGTTGTCGATCGGCCGGATCGCGCTGATCCCGGTCGTGGTGATCCTGCTGGGATCGGAGGACGCGGCGACGCGGTGGGCGGCGTTCGTCGTCTTCGTCGTCGGCGCGCTCTCGGATCTGGTCGACGGCTACCTCGCACGGAGGCACGCGATGACGACCTCGGTCGGCGCGTGGCTCGACCCGCTCTCCGACAAGCTCTTCGTGATCGTGCCCGCCACGGTGCTCTCGATCAACGGCGAGTTCCCGTGGTGGGCGACCGCCGTGATCGTCCTCCGCGAGATCGCGGTCTCGTTGCTCCGGTGGCGGCTCGACCAGCGAGGCGTGTCGATGCCGGCCTCGCGCGCGGGGAAGGCGAAGACGTTCAGCCAGGTCTCTGCGGTGGGCCTCACGATCGCCCCGCTGTCGTCGAGCTACGACCCGCTCGTGCTCGGGGTCGTCGTGGCCGCGGTCGTGCTGACCGTCCTCAGCGGGATCGAGTACCTGTTCACCCAGCGGCACCGCGTGGAGACGGGGTGAGAGCTGAGGTCATCGCGGTCGGGACCGAGCTCTTGCTGGGACAGATCGCGAACACGAACGCGCGCTGGATGTCGGAGCGGCTCGCCGCGATCGGCGTCGACGTCCTGCATCACGAGGCGGTGGGTGACAACCTCGAGCGGATCGTCGAGGCGATCCGGCTGGCCGAGTCGCGGGCCGACGTGGTGATCCTGACCGGAGGGCTGGGTCCGACGCAGGACGACATCACGCGCGACGCGATCGGGGTGGTCGTGGGCACGCCGATGGTGCGTCATCCGGAGCTCGAGGAGGTGCTCCGGGCGAAGTTCCGGGCGTTCGGCCGGAGCGAGATGCCGGCGAGCAACCTCCGGCAGGCGGACGTCCCGGAGGGCGTCCGGTACATCGAGCCGTCGCGCGGCACGGCGCCGGGACTCGTCGCGGACCTGCCGTCGGGCGTGCACGTCTACGCGGTGCCCGGCGTGCCGGCGG
>DASUPO010000068.1:0-14451 GCA_036281075.1 Actinomycetota bacterium
ACCAATGCCGCTCGGCCCATCGCTCGACCTTGGCGCGGCTCCACCGGCGCGGATGCTCGGTCGCCGGCGGGGGAAACGTCGGATCCTGAGCGACGACGTAGGCGCGGGTCCTGAAGACGCCGAGGAACATCTGTAGTCATCCAATCCTCGGCCATCGGGGCCCGACGCTACCTCCAGCTAACGTCGCCACGTAAACCGGTTCGGCGACTTCCTCCGACAGGATCGTGAGCGTGCCGGCCTGTCGGTCGATCAGGTGGCGCGGTGGCTCGGTGTCACGCCGTCGACGGTACCGGAGCTCGAGGCCGGCGAGCGGTGGCCGAGCTGGGAGACGTGGGACCGAATCTGCAAGACGTTCGGCTGGCCGCAGACGTTCGCCGCTCATGCCTGATCTGACCGACGAGGACGCCGAGGTCCGCGCCCACTTGGCGGTGCTCGGCCCCGCCGCGCTCGCCGAGCTGCGCCGCATCCTCGAGGCTCCTTCGACCGACCGCACCGAGATCCTTCGGAAGCTCACGGCGCGACCCACGGCTGCGGACCTCGCCACGCTGATCGCGATGGCCGACACCGACGAGGTGGTCCGGCTGCGGCTGCTGCGGGCGATCCGGGACCTCGGCGTCTAGCTCCGGGTCACAGTCGGTGGCAATGCTTCGGCCGTCGAGGACTTCATCGGACGGACCGTCGCCGTGCGCGTATGTGGTGCTAGGCGCCGTCATGATCGTGTGACCGCAAATTCGAGGTCGGTAATGAGCCCCTAGGCTCCGCGGCTTAGGGGACGGTCGTCCGTTTAGGGCGGCCCCGTCATCTGTAGCCCTACAACGAGCGCCTCATCGATCAATTCCACGACGTTCGGATCGAGCACGAACAGCAACCTCATTCTCTCGACCTCGGCTCTGGGCACGGTGAACGGCCAACGGCAGTCGATCACCGTATCAACATGGAAGTTGGTCGATGCGGCGGGGCAGAGGGCTTCATGTAACTGAAGCTGTCGTCCCCTGTACGACGAAGCGACCAGCACGACCACATCTGTCTCTCTCTCGAAGGCCGGGCCGCCTTGGACCACGATCAAAAGCTTCTGCAGGGTGCCCCGACCAGGGAACGTTATTCGAAACGCAAATCGGGACACGAGGTGCCGTCTGTCGTCTGCCAAGGGCTCGCCGTTCCTCAGCTCCCAGCGGCGGAGGCCGCGTGTCTCGTCAGTAGTTGATTCGCCCCAGATTCGCCCCGGACGAAAGGGTCCATCAGAGCGTTTCAGCAGCTCCGGGGGTGGGACTCGAACCCACAACCTACGGATTAACAGTCCGCCGCTCTGCCAGTTGAGCTACCCCGGATCGGGTCGGTCACCGATGCTACCCGACCGGCCTTTCGGTTCACGTCTACGATGCGACCCCGATGACCATGGACGCCGTCCGGACGCGCTGGGCCGCCGGCGAACCCGCGTTCGCGCTCTGGCTCACCCTCGATGGGGCGGGTGCCGCGGCGACAGCCGCGGCGGCGGGCCCCGACGCCGTGGTCGTGGACCTCCAGCACGGTCACGCCACGATCCAGGACTTCCCCCACCTCCTCGCCGCGATCGAGCCGACGCCCGCGATGCCGTTCGTCCGCGCGTCGGCGAACGACCCCGCGGAGCTGATGCGAGCCCTCGACCTCGGCGCCCGCGGCGTGATCTGCCCGATGGTGGGGTCGCAGGCCGAGGCGGAGGCGTTCGTGGGCGCCTGCCGCTACCCGCCGGCGGGAACCCGGAGCTACGGGCCGATCCACGCGGCGTTCGGTCGGGGCCGGGAGCAGACCGAGTCCGCGGAGTCCGCCGTCCTCCTGTTCGCGATGATCGAAACCGCGGACGGGCTCGCCGCGGCCGACGAGATCGCGGCGACCCCGGGTCTCGACGCCCTCTTCGTGGGACCGGCGGATCTGAGCCTCGCCACGGGCCTCGAGAAGCTCGCCGACCTCACGGACCCCGACCTGTTGAAGCTCCTCGGCACGATCGTGGAGATCGCCGACCGGCACGGGATCGTCGCGGGGGTCCACGCGCCCGCTCCCCCACGCGCGGCCGAGATGGCCGCGCGGGGCTTCCGGTTCGTCTCCTGCGCGGTCGATGACGACCTGCTCGCGACGGCCGCCGCGGAGGCCGTTCGCGCCGCCCGCGACACCCGCTAGGCTGTCGGCCGTGAAGCTCCGATCTCTGATCCTGCTCGCGCTCGGCGTGGTGCTCGGGTTCAAGCTGGCCGCCAAGCTCCGCGAGGACGATCCGTACGTTGTGCACGGGCCCCAGCGGGCTCGGAGCGGCGAGCGCCCAGCGCTCCGCCTGGTCTCGGACCGCATCCAGCGGCTCACGGACGTCGCCGCGGACCGCTCGCTCGACGCGATCCGCCGCGCCCGTGCGGAGATCCGCGACCGCCTCGGCGAGGACGACGCCGCCGCCTGGAACTAACTGCCCCAACCAGCGGCGGAGGCCCACCACGAGAACCCCGAGCGGGTGGGCTGGCAGAGCGACTGCGTCAGCGACCGGAGCTCACGGCCTTGTTCGGAGGCGCCTTCGCCACGACGCCCGTCACGTGCGAGAACCGTCCCGTCAGGATCGTCGCTCTGGACGATGACGGCGATGAACGAGTGGTTGGAACAGCCGACGCACGCGGGAGCTTGCCACCCCCATCCCCATCGGCGGCCGGACTGTAGCACCCTCGCGCCGGCTGTCCAGTCCCGCGTGTTCCCAGGGAAGGACGAAAATCGAAAGGCGTAGCTCCCCCGAACCACCCGTCCGCCCGACTCCAGCCGCGGATCCACTGCGGCCGATGACTCCAGGGAGCGCCGGCGTCCGAACGGTCCACCGCTCGGGCTCGGGTGGCCACGGATGGGCATAGGGATCGGGATGAGAAAGGCGCGTGGATGAGGATGGAGCTCGTCGCCAGGGTGCGGGAGCGGTTCGACGCCGAGGATGGTGCCACCGCGGTCGAGTATGCGTTGATGGTGGCGTTGATCGCGATGGTGATCCTGGCCGCGGTGATCATCCTCGGTCAGTCGACGAACGAGCTGTACCAGAACGAGCAGCTGATCACTTCGCTGAGCTGACCCCGTCGGCGGTATCGGCTCGCCTCTTGGATCTCGCACACTGTCCGCCCTGATCCCTCAACACCTTGCCATCTCCTGGGCGCGGGCGCTCAAGGAGGGGGATGCGCACGCCGATGCACTGTGGTACAAGATGCATCTCGTTTCTCGCAGCAGTGACCGAAGGGGCCGACCGCACGGTCCTCGGGTCTAGGAAAGGTAGGCGTAACGAGGATGGGTCTCTACGTTGCATGGAGGGAGCGGATGGCTTCGGAGGACGGGGCCACCGCGGTCGAGTACGCGCTGATGCTGGCGTTGATCGCGGTCGTGATCGTTGCGGCGGTGACGATCCTCGGCCAGAACTCGAACCAGCTCTATGAGAACCCCGAACTTGCCGATGCTCTGACCTGAGAGTACCGGGTCGCTCCTCCGGACCGGCCATCCAGTCTCCAGCGCGACGCCTCGGCGGCGCAGGCGTGCCGCAAACCGCAACCGAGTCGCTCCGGCACGCCAGCGCCCGACTACTCGAGGTAGTCGCGGAGGCGCTGCGACCGTGACGGGTGGCGCAGCTTCGAGAGCGTCTTCGACTCGATCTGCCGGATCCGCTCGCGGGTGACACCGAACTCCCGGCCGACCTCCTCGAGCGTCCGTGGATGGCCGTCGGCCAGGCCGAACCTGAGCTCGATCACCTTCTTCTCCCGCTCCGAGAGCGTGTGGAGCACGGAGCCAAGCTGTTCCTGCAGCAGGATGAACGACGCGGCGTCCACCGGGACGACGGCGTCGGAGTCCTCGATGAAGTCGCCGAGGTGGGAGTCCTCCTCCTCGCCGATCGGCGTCTCGAGGGACACGGGCTCCTGGGAGACCTTCTGGATCTCGCGGACCTTGTCCGCCCCGATCCCCATCACCTTGCCGATCTCTTCGGGCGAGGGCTCACGGCCGAGGTCCTGCAGCAGCTGGCGCTGCACCCGCACGAGCTTGTTGATCGTCTCGACCATGTGGACCGGGATTCGGATCGTGCGTGCCTGGTCCGCGATCGCGCGGGTGATCGCCTGGCGGATCCACCACGTGGCGTACGTGGAGAACTTGAACCCCTTCGAATGGTCGAACTTCTCCACGGCCCGGATCAGGCCGAGGTTCCCTTCCTGGATCAGGTCGAGGAACAGCATCCCGCGGCCGACGTAGCGCTTCGCGATCGAGACCACGAGCCGGAGGTTCGCCTCGATCAGCTTGCGCTTGGCGAGCTGCCCGTCGCGCTCCACCCGGTGGAGGTAGCTCATCAGCTCGTCCTCGGACTTCGGCCGGTAGGCCTTCTTCTGCGCCACCGGGTCGCGCCCGATCCCCTCGACCTTGCCGAACGCCGTGATCTGGTGGTTCCAGATCTCCCACACGCGGGTCGTGGCCAGCCGGAGACGCTTCGGGTCGGCCTTGCCGTCGAGGACGATCTCGTGCTGGAGCTCCGTGCAGAGCTCCCCCGCCTCGATCCTCCGAGCGAGGTCGACCTCCTGCGGGGCGTTCAGCAGCGGGACCTTCCCGATCTCCTTCAGGTACATCCGAACCGGGTCGTTCGTCGGCGCCTTGAGCGCGTCGACCTCGATGCGGATCTGCGTGACGGCGTCGGTGTCGTCGCCGGGGAGCTCGATGATCTCGATGCCCTCGGTGGTCAGGTGCTCGGTGAGCTGCGAGAGGACCTCCTCGACCTGATCCGGCGTGATCTCCGGGAGCGCTTCGAAGACGTCACCCGACGTGACGAAGCCACGTTCGCGGCCGGAGACGACGAGTTGTTCCTTGACCTCGTCGAGGGTGGGCGGGTCGTTCTCTCGGGCCGCGCTCAACGCAGGTCGTCCAGCGACGTCGGGAGCACGGGCAGCATTGTACGGAACGCGCCGGGGAGCCGACCGTGCATCATCCGGCGTCCAGCAGACCCTGTCGGATCCGGCGGAGCTCGCCGTCCACGCCGACCAGCTCGTGGAACAGCTCGTCGTAGTCCGGATCCGTCTGCGGGTTCTTCTTCTGCAGGCGGATCCGCAGATCTTCGCTCTTCGCCTTCAACACGAACTCGTGCAGGCGGGCGAACACGTGGGCCGCGTAGTCGAGCGTCGCATCCCCTTCGATCGGCTCGACCGCGAGGGCGCTGGCCGTCGCCGCGAGCCTCGGGTCGTCGGCGCCGGCCAGCGCCCCCACGTCCCCGCCGGTCTCGCGGAGCGCCGTCAGGGCGTTCCGCCCTGCCGGCGTCCGCACGTGCTCCTCCGTGAGCTTCGGCGCGTACTCGTCGAAGATCGCCCGGTCCTGCGTGAGGAGACGGAGCATCTCCCGTTCGACGCGGTCGCGCGCCGAGGACCGCTTCATCGTCTTCTCGACCTGTTCCGGATGCCCGCCGAGCCGCCGCTCGAGCGCCGTGCGCACCGAGTCCTCGGACACGCCCGTCAGGTCGGCCAGCAGATGCCCGTACTCGCTCCGTCTCACGGGGTCCTCGAGCTTCTGCAGCATCGGCAACGCGTCGGCGACCGCGGCCGACTGCCCCTCCACGTTGGACAGATCGTGTCGCTCGACGGTCCGACGCACCATGTACTCGACCATCGGTCGCGCGGCGCTGGCGGCCTCCAGGACGGCGTCCGCCCCGTGCTTCGCGACGAACTCCGCCGGGTCCAGCCCGTCCGGCATGATCATCACGACCGCCTGCACCGGATACCGCTCCTGGAACGCGAAGGCGCGCTCCGCCGCGCGGGCGCCCGCCTCGTCGGAGTCGAAGGCGAGCACCGCCCGCTGCGCGAACCGTGACAGCAGCTCGAAGTGCTTCTCCCCCAGCGCCGTGCCGCACGTCGCGACCGCCGTGTCGATCCCCGCCTGCGCGAGCCCGATGACGTCGGTGTAGCCCTCGACCACGAAGACCTGGCCCGACCGCGCGACGGTCTGCCGCGCCCGGTGCAGGTTGTAGAGGACCTCGCCCTTCCGGTAGATCGGCGTCTCGGCCGTGTTCAGGTACTTCGCCTGCTCCCCCGCGCGGGCGTCGCTCGGCAGCACACGCGCGCCGAACCCCAGGTACCGCCCCTGGAGGTCCTGGATCGGGAACGTCAGCCGGCCCCGGAAGCGGTCGCGGACCACGCCGTCCTCGCCCCGCGACGCCAGGCCCACCTCCAGGAGGATCTCCGGTCCGAAGCTCTTGGAGAGCCGCCGGAGCAGGAAGTCCGGGTAGCCCGGGGCGTAGCCGATCCCGAAGCCCTCGAGGGACTCCGCCGAGAGGCCCCGCTCCTTCACGTAGGCGCGCGCGTCCTTGCCCTCACGCCCGTCCGCGAGCATCCGCGTGTACAGCTCGGCCGCCTCCTCGTTCGCGCGGAACAGCGCGTTGCGACGCTGCGCGGCGCGGCGCTCGGCGGCGGAATCGCCTTCGTACCGGAGCGTCACGCCGGCGAGCTGCGCTAGGCGCTCGACGGCCTCCACGTACGAGAGGCTCTCCAGCTCCCGCAGGAACGTGACCGCGTCGCCGCCCTTACCGCACCCGAAGCAGTAGAAGACGCCCTTCGCGGGCGACACGCTGAACGACGCGGTCTTCTCCTGGTGGAACGGACAGAGCCCCGACATCGAGTCGTGTCCGGTCTTCTTGAGCGCGAGGTACTGGGAGACGAGCGCGACGATGTCGGTCCGGTCCTTGACCGAGTCGATGTCTTCCTGCCGGATCCTCGCCAACGCCCTACCTACCCCTGGTCGTGCAGCCACCCACGGGGAAGGAACAGTCGTTCGTACGTCCGCAGCGCGTACCGGTCCGTCATGCCCGAGATGTGGTCGGCCACGCGGGTCGGCAGGTCGCCCGGCGCCCGATGGTACTCCTCGGGCAGGTCGCCGGGATGGTCGAGGAAGTGCTGGAACAGCTCCCGGATCAGCCGGGTGGCCCGCTCGTGCTCGCCGTGCGTGTCCTCGCGCAGGTAGACCTGCTCGAACATGAAGTCCCGGAGCGCGTCCAGCGCACCGAACACGGGCTTCGACAGACCGATCTCCGGCTGGTTCTCGCTGGCCGCGACCAGGTCGGTCACGAGGGTGTTGATCCGGCGCGCGTGCGTGTCCCCCAGCGTCCGGATGGGCTCGGAGGGAAGCTCGGCCGGCGTGAGGACCCCGGCTCGGAGCGCGTCGTCGACGTCGTGGTTCAGGTACGCGATCCGGTCCGAGTAGCGGACGATCTGGGCCTCCAACGTGGAGGGCGGCGGCATCGACCACGGGTGGTTCACGATCCCGTCGCGAACCTCCCACGTGAGGTTCAGGCCCTGCCCGTCGTTCTCGAGGTGATCCACGACCCGGAGCGACTGCTCGGAGTGGCGGAACGGCCGGCCGAGGAAAGGCGTGAGCGCCTGCTCGCCGAGGTGCCCGAACGGCGTGTGCCCGAGATCGTGGCCCAGCGCGATCGCCTCGGCCAGGTCCTCGTTCAGCCGGAGGGCGCGCGCGACGGTCCGCGCGATCTGCGACACGTCCAGGGTGTGCGTCAGCCGGACGCGGTAGTGGTCGCCTTCGGGCGACAGGAAAACCTGCGTCTTGTGTTTCAGCCGGCGGAACGCCTTCGTGTGGACGATCCGATCGCGGTCCCGCTGGTAGACCGTGCGGAGCTCGTCCTGCGGCTCGTCGACGTCGCGACCCTTGGTTTCCGCGGCGAGCGAGGCCCGGTCCGACAGGACCTGCCGCTCGATCTCCTCGGTTCGCTCAC
The DNA here is from genome assembly GCA_036281075.1 of Actinomycetota bacterium. Classification (GTDB taxonomy): domain Bacteria; phylum Actinomycetota; class UBA4738; order UBA4738; family HRBIN12; genus JAJNBA01. The sequence goes on from DASUPO010000068.1 coordinate 7,733, forward strand.
GGGGGGTCGTCACCGTGGCCCATGGTAGCCGCGGGTGGAGACACCCTCGGTTCGCTAGCGTAGGTGCCGACGGCTCCGCGGCCGCGAAGAGAGGGGACGGCGATGAAGACGAAGACGGGCAAGCGGACGGCGCACCTCGGCGTGCAGATCGTCGAGAACGCGAAGAGCATCACGCTCTTCATCGACGGTCATGACCTCCCGCCGATCGTCTTCGACGCGAAGACCGGCCGTTCCGGCAAGAAGGCCCACGCGAAGCTCAGGAAGATCCTGGACGCCGTCGAGGCGAAGGGCGAGGTCAAGGCCGTCACGAAGACGGCCGCGAAGGCCGTCACGACGGCCGTGAAGACGGTGTCGAAGGAGGCGGTCAAGGCCGTATCCGACCGGACGTCCAACGCCAAGGACGACGAAGACGGGAACGCGTAGGTCTTCCCGCTGAGGCATCCCGAAGTACGCGAACATCCGCGGATGTCGCGCCACACACGTCGGCGACTCGATGTTTGGTCCATGACCGTTCCCGGGTAGTCCGTCCGCGTACACCGAGAGCGGAGGGAACCCGGACATGTCGACCACGAAGAAGCTGATGGAGGCCGGCCAGAAGGCGGGCAAGAAGGTGCTGTCGACGGACGCCGCGCAGAACATCGTCGGCTCCGTCGTCGACACACTCGAGAAGCTCGGCGGGCGCCGCTCGCCAACGCCGACGGCGCGGAAGAAGACGGCGGCGCGGAAGAAGACGACCGCGCGGAAGACAACGACCTCGAGGAACCCGGCCACGCGCAAGAAGGCCACCGCGCCCGGGAAGACCGCATCCCGGAAGCCCGCGGGCAGGAAGAGGTCCACGGCGAGGAAACCCGCGACCCGCAAGACGCCGGCGCGCAAGAAGACGTCGTCGAGGAAGCCGGCCACGCGGAAGAAGACCACCGCGCGGAAGCGCTAGCGCGATCGCCGCTCGTCAGGAGCGACCGCTGCTGCCTCCGCCGCCCTACCGACCGAACAACCGGTAATAGAGGTACGCGAACGTCTCGCGCACGTACCCCTGCAGCCGCGTGTCCTGCGACGTCGCCGCCGACCGCCACGTCGCGGACGCGTGTCCGTCGATCCCGAGGTCGCCCGCCATCCGCTCCACTCGTGCGTTGTGCCACGGGTCGGAGACCAGGAAAGCCGAGGCCAATCCCGCGTCGAACATCACCGGCGCGGCGGCCTCCAGCGACTCCAAGGTCGTATGGCCCTTGGGAACCGGCACGATCGCGTCCGCCGGCACGCCCTGTTCGATCAGGTACTCCGTCCCGGCCTCCGCCTCGGTGAACCGGTCACCCGGCTGACCCGCTCCGAGCACGAGGACCCGCTCGGCCCTGCCCTGCTCGTAGAGCAGGGCCGCGTGGTCCAGACGTCCGCGGAACACCGGCGAGGGTTCGCCGTCGTACTGGGCCGCCCCGAGGACGACGATCGCGTCCGCCCGGTCGACCTCGGAGGCGTCGTCATGGTGCGCCGCCCGCCACACGACGATCGCGCACCCCGCCACGAACCCCACCGCCAGTAGGAGGACGGCCGCGAGCGCGGCCGTGACGGGGTGCCGTCGGACACAGCGCACGCAGGAAGCGTAGCGCCGCCGCCCGATACGCCCGGTTCGGCGACGGGCAACGCTCTAGCCGCAGCGATTCGGGTAGCACTCCGCCGTCCAGTTCTTCCGCGACACGGCCTTGAAGTCGGCGTCCGAGCGGTACGGCAGGTAGCGCAGCTCCGTCCCCAGCGTGTTGTTCCGGGCGTGCACGATATAGTCGCTTCCGCTCGAGCCCTCCTGATGGATCAGCGCGATGTGGCCGAAGCTGGAGTGCCGCTCGACCAGCGCGTCCATGAACGCCGTCGCCGCGTACGTCTTCTGGATCAGCCGGAACGGGTAGCCCGGCGACGGGTCGTAGTACGCCCACGTACTGTACGGCCCGTGGATGTTCTTCTGGTGCTCCCAGAATCGGTACTCGACCGACGACCCCGGGTCCTGCGGGAGCGCCCAGGTCTTGAACGTGAACCCGGAGCAGTCGGCCCCCTCGCCGCCGCCGTCGGTCGGTGCGTTCGGCGTGTCGTCGTACCCGTTCAGCTTGTAGCACCCGCCGCCGAACTCGTAGCCCTCCCCCACCGCCCGCAGCGCGTAGTCGTCGGCCTGCGAGCGCTTCCACGTCTGGCGGTTCCAGCTCTCGCCGTGGCAGTTCTCCGATGCCCACGACGCGAGCGCTCGCTGCGCCGGGAGGACTCCCGCCAGCAGTACCCCGATGCACACCATCGCCCTGATCGTCCGCGTCATCGTGCCTTCACCTCGAATCGCTCGATCCGGAACGCCTTCCGGTTCGTGTAGGCCACGAGAACCTCGTCGGGCGCCCGGAACCGGACCGCCGAGGCGGCCGCGTCCATCTCGCGGGTGGGCGGCGCGATCAGGTACGCGGTGGCGATCGACCCGTCTGCGCGGAACCGGAGCAGCGCGACCGCCTCGCCCGAACCCGACCATAGCCCGCGCGCCGCGATCGCGCCGCCGTCCGGAAGCCCCTGGACGAAGTGGTCCACGCCGGGTTGCGCGCCGGCGGGCAGCGCCAGCACCGCGCCGGCGCGCGAGCCGTCGGGCCTCGCCCAGACGAACGCGATCCGGCCGCCGCTCAGGTCCTGCGAGAGCGCGACCGAGCCGTCGCGGCCCGGGACCGCGGACGCCAGTCCGCGGGACTGGGCCGCGGCCGGCAGCGCGATCCCCGGCCGCGAGCGCACCGGTGCCCACTGCGCCGGCCCGACCCACACGTGCGGCCCACCGGGCGTGCGCGCGATCCGCTCAGCGACGCCGTGCGCGACGCGGTACCGACCGATCACGCGACCGTCGGGGCCGAGCTCGAACGCCGTGGCCCCGAGCCCGAGCGTCGTCACCGCGAGCTCACCATGATTCGCGGCCGCGACATCGACGGGACGCGCGACCGGCAACGGCACGGTGGGACGGGGCGCGCCGCGCGGCGACATAACGAGGACCCGGCGATGCACCCAGTCAGCGATCGACAGCGAGCCGTCCGGCGCGACCTCGAAGCTCGACGGACCCAGCGGTTGCTCGTCGCCGACGCCGCCGACGCGCCCGACCTCCCTCGCGCCGTCGCCGTACACCAGGCGAGCTACGACGCTGTCGGCCGTTCGGGCGGGCATCGACAGGTCGAACTCGCCCGGCCACGCGACCTCCCGTAACCCTCCCGTTGTCACGACGCGGAAGGGCGTGGCGGCGCCACCGTCCGGCAGTCGGATGACCTCACCACTCTCCGTCCGGAACTCCAACCAATACGACAGTCCCTCGTCCCCGACGGATCTTCCGGACACGACGAACCGGTACCCACCGCCCTCGTCACGACCCTCGATCTCGGCCCACGCGCCTGCCTCCTCCGGAAGGACGTGAGCCACCGCCGACCGCACGTCGCACGCGGTCGACGACACGGCGAGCCCGGGGCACGCGAGCCCGGCTGTCAACGTCAGGTCCGCCCCCGGGTCCGCGAGGACCCTCGCCACGTGCAAGACGACAGGTCGCGGGCCGGTCGGCGACTCGGACGACGCCCCCGTGAGGGTCGACGCGCCCACCGCCGCGCCGATCGCGACCCCCGCCAGCAGGCCAGCGACGATCGGTCGCCGTCGCGTCTTCACTGCGCTCATGAGCACCTCCTCCGCTGTTTTGCCACGGGGGAGGTCGGGCCCGGCGACCGTACCCAGGAACGGATCTGGGCGCCGTGACGAACCTCACGGGACTTCGGTGGTGACCTTCGCCCCCATCTCTGCTCCAACTGATGCGCCCTGATGCATCTAGGGGTGGAGCCCTTGGTGGTGGAAATGACAACTGCCCATGGACGTTCTCGAGGCAACGCAACGGTGTCGACTCCTGGTCGGTGGGTCCAGGATCGCCTGCGGGCTGAGCCATTCGGACGTGTCGTCCAGCCGCTACCGCACCCGAACCACCTGGACACGGATACCGAGCGGGCGGCGCTATCCCTGTTTGGCCTCGAGCAGCTGCCGTGCCGCCCGCCACGCCGTCCACGGAGAACGGAACGCGAACCGGTCCTCGTCGGGCGTGCCCTGGTCCGACCATCGCAGGACCGCGAAGACGAGTTGCTCGGGCTCGATCTCCTCACGGCTGGGCTCCGGCACGTGCGCGTTCCGAAGGTCGACGACGTCCACCTCCCGGATCGCGCGTCGAGGGAGCCGGGCCACCTCGTCGACCTCCTCGTCGTCTCCGAACTCCCTGATGAACGCCACGTCGGCCGGAAGCACGGCGGCGATCACCTGCATCGGTCGGAGCGGGGTCAGGGGTCGAGGATCCGGCGGCACGGCGGCCCCGGTGACCGGCGGATCCGGCGTCGCCCAGCCCGGGTCGGAGGGCAGGAGCTCTCGCGCGGACGCGCCGGCGGGCGGCGTCGGCTGCGTCGCCTCGAGGACGGGATCCGGGACGATCCCGCACGGGAACGATCGCTCGGCGCGATGCTCCTCGAGCCATCGCGATCGCTCGACCTTCGCCTCGGCATCCCGGTCGCTCTCCGCGCGGTACGTCAGGAGGTTGGCGAGCTCGATGTCGGCCTTCGAGACGTGGACGCCGAAGTGCTCGCCCTCGACGTCCTCGTCGAAGGGCTCCAGCTCGTCCTTCAGCATCGCGCCGAACCGCCAGCCGATCCCGAGCGCGCCGACCCAGCTGAACAGCGGCACGGGAGCTACTTGGAGGCCGACTCGGCGGCGCCGACCGCAGCCTGGCCGGCCGCGAGCCGGGCGGTCTCGACGCGGAACGGGGAGCAGCTCACGTAGTCGAGGCCGATCTCGTGGCAGAACACCACGCTGGCCGGGTCCCCGCCGTGCTCGCCGCAGATCCCCAGGTGGAGGGAGTCGTTCGCGGCGCGCCCCTCGTCGGACGCGACGCGCATCAACCGCCCGACGCCGTCCACGTCGATCGTGACGAACGGGTTCGCCGGCACGAGCTTGCGCTCCTCGTACATCCCGACGAACTTGCCGATGTCGTCGCGCGAGAAACCGAACGCGGTCTGCGTGAGGTCGTTCGTGCCGTAGGAGAAGAAGTCCGCCGTCTCCGCGATCTCGGCCGCCGTCATCGCCGCGCGCGGGAGCTCGATCATCGTCCCCCACTCGACGTGTGACAGCTCCGTGTCGCCGAGCGCGTCGCGCGCCACCGGCTCGAGCTCCTCACGCATCTGCCGCAGCTCCGGCGCCGTCGCGACGAGCGGGATCATCACCTCGACCTTCGGGTCGCCTCCCCCGGCGCGGACCTCGGCGGCGGCCTCGAAGATCGCGCGCACCTGCATGGCGTAGAGACCGGGCTTCACGATCCCCAGCCGCACGCCGCGCAGGCCCAGCATCGGGTTCGCTTCGTGCAGCCCGTTCACCTTCCCGAGCGTCCGCTTCGCGTCCTCCAGCGGGATCACGTCTTCCTTCAGCTCGATCGTGCCGTCGCCGCGCTCCTCCGCGAGCGCCACCTTGACCGAGAGCTCCACCTGGTTGGGCAGGAACTCGTGCAGGGGCGGGTCGAGCAGCCGCACGGTGACGGGCAGGCCGTCCATCGCCCGGAAGATCCCCGCGAAGTCCTCGCGCTGGAGCGGCTCCAACGCATCGTAGGCCTTCGAGGCCTCCTCCTCTGACTCGGCGAAGATCATCGCCCGCACGGCCCCGACCCGCTCCTCGCCCAGGAACATGTGCTCGGTCCGGCACAACCCGATCCCCTCGGCGCCGCGCTCGCGCGCGTTCCGCGCCTGGTCGGGCGTGTCGGCGTTGGCGCGCACGCGGAGTCGCCGCACCCGGTCGGCGTGCGCCATCAGCGTCTCGAACGCCTTCCAGATCGGAGCCCGGCGAGCCTCCTCGTCCCCGTGTCGCGCCTTCGCGAGGAGCGGCTCCTCCAGCTCCAGCTCGCCCACGTACACCGTTCCCTCGAATCCGTCGATCGTGATGGGCTCGCCCTCCCCGACCTTGGTGCCGTTCGCGCTGAACGTGCGGTCGGCGGGAGACAACTTGATCGCATCGACGCCGCACACGGCCGGGATCCCCTCGCCCCGCGCGACGACCGCCGCGTGCGAGTTCGTGCCTCCGGCGCTCGTGAGGATCCCCTGCGACGCGATCATCCCGTGGTAGTCGTCGGGCGTCGTCTCGCGCCGGACCAGGATGACGCGCTCTCCCTTCCGGCCGAGCCGCTCGGCGTCGTCCGCCGTGAACACGACCTTGCCCACCGCCGCTCCGGGCGACGCGTTCAGGCCCCTCGCGATCGGCGTCGCGGACGCCTTCGCGTGCTTCGCGATCACCGGTTTGAACAGCTCCTCCAGCCGGTTCGCATCAACGCGCAGCAGCGCCGTGTCGGCGTCGATCAGCGACTCCTCGAGCATGTCGTGGGCCATCACCCACTCGGCGAACGCCGTCCGCTTCCCGACGCGCACCTGGAGGATCCACAGGCGAGCCTTCTCGATCGTGAACTCGATGTCGCACATGTCGCGGTAGTGCTGCTCCAGCGTGCCCATGTGCCCCAGGAGCGCCGTGTTCGAGGACGGATCGAGCTCCCCGAGCCGTGCCAGCGGCAGTGTGTTCCGGATCCCGGCGACGACGTCCTCGCCCTGCGCGTTGGCGAGGTAGTCGCCGTATGGGACTCGCTCGCCGTTCGAGGGGTCGCGCGTGAACGCCACGCCGGTGCCCGAGTCCTCGCCCCGGTTCCCGAACACCATCGCCTGGAC
>DASUPO010000069.1:0-19416 GCA_036281075.1 Actinomycetota bacterium
ATCTCGTCCTCGCTCGAGGCCGTGACGCTGCGCGCGATGGAGAAGGACCCGGACGCGAGGTTCCCGACCGCGGCGGCGATGGCGGACGCGCTCGGGAGCGCTTCCGCCTCCGCGGGCGGGGCCCCGGCCACCGAGCCCCTCCCGGCGGTCCGTGCCACCGCGCCGATCCCGCCCGTCGGGACCGAGCCGCCACCTCGACGCGAGCGCCCGTCGGAGCAGCGTCGGTGGGTCCCCGTCGCCCTCGTCCTCGTCGTCCTCGCGCTGCTGGGTGGGATCGCGGCTGCGCTGGTCTCGGGTGAGGAGCCGACGGGAGCCGCCGCCGACCGTTCCCCGACGGCGAGCCTCCCGGGATCGCCGTCCCCATCCACTTCGCCGTCCCGGTCCCCGTCCCCGACGGTCGCGCCGCCGGGCGGCGCTGTCCCGGGCGCGCTCGCGACGGTTCAGGCGGTCGTGGACGAGGGGTTCGCGGACGGACTGATCTCCGAGGAGGCCGCCGAGGAGATCACGAAGCATCTCGAGGAGGCGATGACGAGGTTCGACGAGGGCAAGACGGAGGAGGCGATCCGCAAGCTCGACGAGCTCGAGTCCAAGATCGACGAGCTCGAGGATCGTGACGAAGTCGCGAATCAGACCGAGCAGCGTCTCGATCGGGCGCTCCGGGACCTCGCCGAAGCGATGTTCCTCGCCGACCCGGACGCCGGCGACCAGGACGAGGACGACTGATCGCTACGGAGCCGTCTGGTCCACGAGCGTGGCCGTCACGATCAGACGCTCGCGGCTCGAGTACTTCGGGTGGCACGTCGTGAGGACGAGCGTCGGTCGCGCCGTCTGCTCGAGCGCGACGCCCGACCCCGCCTCAGGGACCACGTAGTTCCGGTCCACCTCGTATCGGTACGTGCCGTGCTTCGTGTGGAGCGTGATGCGGTCGCCGACCCGCACGAGGTCCAGGTCCAGGAACGGATGCAGGTACGTCGTCCGATGCCCGGCGATCCCCACGCGACCCGTGCCGTCCCAGGGATCCGCCGACGTGGGGTAGTGACCCGGGCCCTTCTTCAGGCTCTCGTAGTCCGTTCCCTCCACCACGATGAAGTCGATGTCGATCGACGGGATCTGGATCGAGGCGTACGCCTCTCCGGGGAGGTAGCGCTCGTCGGCGGACGGCGGGGTCGGAGACTCGAACTGCGGAGCGCTCGTCTCGCGAAGCTCGTCCTGGGCCCGGGCCGTCTCCAGGCCGGTCCCCCACAGGAGCCACGCCACGTAGCCGGCCAGCCCGGCGGCCACCATGAGGCAGCCGAACCCGACCGTGCGCAGCGTGCCGCGAGCGACGGAGGGTCCTTCCATCCGGCCACCGTACCCGGGGTGCCGTCCACCGACATCTACCGAAGGGCCAGGCCACCGCCCGGTTCGTCGGGGCGGTCCCGAGCCCGCGCTAGCATCGGTCCGTGAGCGTGACCTCGTCCCCCCTCCTCGACGGCCTGAACGACATCCAGCGCCAGGCCGTCCTCCGGACCGAGGGTCCCGTCCTGATCGTGGCGGGCGCCGGGTCGGGCAAGACCCGTGCCCTGACCCACCGGATCGCCTACCTGATCCGGGAGTGCGGCGTGTCGCCGGGCGAGATCCTCGCGATCACGTTCACGAACAAGGCCTCCCGGGAGATGGCCGAGCGCGTGGGCGAACTGCTCGGCGGTCCCATCTCCCGCGGGATGTGGGTGCTCACGTTCCACTCCGCGTGCGCGCGCATCCTCCGCCGGGAGCACGCGCACCTCGGCGTGCCCTCGAACTTCACGATCTACGACGACGGGGATACGGAGCGGTTGATCGGCGGGATCGGACGGGACATGAACATCGACCCGAAGCGCTACCCGCCGAAGGCGGTCGCCGCAGCGATCGGCAAGGCGAAGGACCGCGTGCTCGGTCCGGACGAGTTCGCACAGATGGCCTCCAACCTCTACGAGGACACGGTGGCGCGGATCTACGTCGAATACGAACGGCGGAAACGCGACGCCGGCGCGCTCGACTTCGACGACCTGATCAGCGAGACGGTCCGCCTGCTCCGCGATCACCCCGAGGTGCTCGAGCACTACCAAGAGCGGTTCCGCTACATCCTGATCGACGAGTACCAGGACACGAACCGCGCGCAATACCAGCTCGTGAACCTCCTGGCGGCGAGGTACCGGAACGTCTGCGTCGTGGGCGACGCGGATCAGGGCGTCTACTCGTGGCGCGGCGCCACGATCCAGAACATCCTCGACTTCGAGCGGGACTACCCCGACGCCGCCGTGTTCCTGATGGAGCAGAACTACCGCTCGACGCAGAACATCCTCACGGTCGCGAACGCGCTGATCGAGAACAACGTCCAGCGCAAGCCGAAGAATCTGTGGACCGAGGCTGGATCCGGGGACCCGGTCGTGCGCGTCCGCGCGAACGACGAGCACAGCGAGGCGTACTTCGTGGCCGAGGAGGTCCAGCGGCTTCGGAACGAGGAGGGGTTCCGGTACCGCGACGTCGCGATCTTCTACCGGACGAACGCGCAATCGCGCGTGATCGAGGACGTGCTGATGCGGATCGGGATGCCGTACCGCGTCTTCGGCGGCGTCCGCTTCTACCAGCGCAAGGAGATCAAGGACATCCTGGCGTACCTCCGTCTGCTGACGAACCCCCAGGACGTGATCTCGTTCCGCCGCGTCGTGAACACGCCGAAGCGGGGGATCGGGGACGCGACGGTCGCCGCGCTGGAGGCGTTCGCCCGGGACGAGGGGATCGACGTGATGGACGCGGTCCGACGCGTGGACGAGGTCCCGTCGCTCGCGACGCGGGCGAAGGGAGCGGTCGCCGGCTTCGTCCAGGTGATGACGGCGCTCGCCGCGCATCGGGCCGACGGCGCCGGGCCGGCGCGGATGGTCGAGTTCGCGGCCCAGGAGTCCGGGTACCTCGCGGAGCTCGAGGAGGAGCGGACGGTGGAGGCGCAGGGCCGGATCGAGAACATCCAGGAGCTGTCGGGCGTCGCCGCGGAGCTGATCGCGCGCGATCCCGACGCGGACCTCGACGCGTTCCTCGAACAGGTTTCGCTGATCGGCGAGCAGGACGACTACGACGAGGATGAGTCCTCGATCACGCTGATGACGCTCCACATCGCGAAGGGGCTCGAGTTCCCGGTGGTCTTCATCGTCGGACTCGAGGACGGGATCTTCCCCCACTACCGCTCGATGACGGACTCGGCCGAGCTGGAGGAGGAGCGTCGGCTCCTCTACGTCGGCATCACGCGCGCGCAGCAGCGCCTGTACCTGTGCCACGCCTGGGGGCGGACGCTGTTCGGCCAGACGAACTACAACCCGCCGTCCCGGTTCCTGAACGAGCTCCCGGCCAGCCTCCTGGAGGTGCGCGAGGAGGGCGCGATGGGATCCGGCGGCCGCTCGCGGGCACGGGACGCCTCCCGGGGCGGGCGCGCTCGGCGGTCGGAGGGCGGCTACTCGGTCGTCGGGCTGCCGGGCAAGGGGAACGTCGAGGTCCCGCCGACCGGGTCGTGGGCGCCGCCGGCGGCGTCGAAGCGGGAGGTCCCGTCGGTGTCGGAGGGCGACACGGTGCTCCACGAGCGCTGGGGCGAGGGCGTCGTCCTCACGGTCAAGGGCCAGGGCGGCGACACGGAGGCGAAGATCGCGTTCGCCGAGGTCGGGGAGAAGACGCTGCTCCTGTCCTACGCCCCCCTCACGCGCGTCGGATGATCCAGGCGTCGGCCCGGATCAGGAGGAGAGACGCTTCAGCACGTTCCGGGTGATCCGTCGCACCGTCGGGTCGCCGCCCCCGATCCCATAGGTCCAGTCCGTGCAGCCCGCGTTGAACACGGTCCCTCCGCCGGGGACGTCGTAGCATCCGACGACGGCGTGGTTGTGCTCGACCCGATGCACCTGGCGCTCCCAGCCCTCGCCGAACACCGCCATCGCGACGTGCTCCAGCTCGCCCGGCTCGTGCCCGTACCGGGACGGTTGTTCGTCCTCGGACCAGAGCCTCGCCGGCGCGATGGCCAGCACCTCGAGGGTGTCGGGAGCACCGTCCTCGTGGGTCGGCGTCGGGAGGCCGTCCACGAGCTCGAGCTCGCACCCGTCGACCTCGTAGCCGACGATCGCGTCCGCCACGCCGAGCGCGTCCCCGTACCGGAGGTCCGTGCCCTCGAACGCCCAGTGGTCGGGCCGACAGACGGTGTACGCGCCGGACGCGCGCGGCACGCCGAGGCCGTACCGCGAGTAGCCTCCCCGGGAGAACGAGAGGCCGGTCATCGCGGCCTCCGGGCGGCCGATCCGACGGTCCGCCCACGTGCCGGTGAGTCGCGACTCGTCGACCGTGCCGAGCACGGGATCCTCGTCTGCCCGGTACTTGAAGCACGTCATCGCGCGACCGTCGTCTTCGAACCGTACCTGCCACCAGCACGTGTTCCCCGTGAAGAACGCCGCGTTGCCCCCGCCGGCGACGAACCCTTCGACCGCGTCCCGCATCCCCCAGGACCAGTACTCGTCGTGTCCCACCGAGAGGAACAGGCGATGCCCGTCGAGGACCTCCGGGTGCCGCTCGAGGTCCTGGGACACGGCGACGTCGATCTCGTGTCCGGCCTCCTCCGCCCAGGCCACGAACGGCCGCTCCCACGTCCACCAGCCGGACCCGCCGCTCCACGGCGAGAGGCCGTGCTCTCCGGCCCACGCGAAGTAGGCGAGCGCCTCACGGTCCGGCACGGACTGCGCCTTCCGTTCGGCGGGCTCGGTCTTCCGCAGGAAGCCCGGTGCGAGCGGCCGTTCGAACGAGACGCGGGTCCCCCCGGTGTAGAGCGAGGGGCCGCCCCAGTCGTTGTACGCGGCGTAGGTCGCGGTGGACAGCACGAGGAGGATCGGCGCCGGGCGCGCGGGCCGGACGACGAAGAACGCGTCGGCTTCGTGGTCGCTCCCGGTCAGGCGCACCGAGTAGTAGCCGGACCGCCAGCCGTCGTCGACCGGGATCTCGACGACGGCGGGCCATCCGCACCCGTCGGACGACGCGGTCGCCGGGATCGGACGCTCCGATCCGGCGACCGCGTCGGCCCGCCAGACGACCTCGCGCCGGGTCCCCTCACGGGCCACCTCGACACCGAACGGCCCCGACGAAGAGACGGAGAGGCCGACCGGCTCGCCGGGGAGGACGCTCTGCGGCCAGCAGTAGCCCTCGAGCAACCGGGGCCTACCGCGCGAGGATCAGGATGCCGGCGATCACGATCACGAGGCCCGCCACGAGGGGAGCGACCACCCAGGCGAGCCCGAGCCGGCCACGGTACGGACCGAGCGTGCCGACCTTCGTCGTGGGCTTCAGGCCGGGGGGACGGAACTGGAGTCGCTTCCTGGCCACGGGCGGAGTCTACGAGTGCCGCGGCGTCGGGCGCCGTGGAGGGCCGTCGATAGACTCCGACGGATGGCCGAGAAGCTGCGCGTGATCGTCGCGAAGCCGGGTCTCGACGGGCACGACCGCGGGGCGAAGGTGGTGGCGCGCGCCCTCCGCGACGCCGGCTTCGAGGTGATCTACACGGGCCTGTTCCAGACGCCCGAGCAGATCGCGGAGGCCGCGATCCAGGAGGACGCCGATGCGGTCGGGCTCTCGTGCCACTCCGGCGCGCACATGACGCTGTTCCCCAAGGTCGTGGCCGAGCTGCGATCGCGCGGCGCCGACGACGTGGTGGTCGTGGGCGGGGGCGTGATCCCGGCCGACGACATCCCGAAGCTGAAGGAGGCCGGGATCGAGGAGGTCTTCACGCCGGGCGCGAACACCGGCGACATCGCGACCTGGCTGCGCGATCGTCTGAGCGCGAAGGCCTGAGCGGGAGCCGCGTGGATCTCTACGAGCACATGGGCAAGGACCTGTTCCGCGCCCACGGGATCCCGACGCCGCGTGGGATCGTCGCCTCTTCACCCGAGGCCGCGTCGTCGGCCGCCGAGGAGCTCGGCGGCCGGTCGGTCGTGAAGATCCAGGTGCAGGTGGGCGGCCGCGGCAAGGGAGGGGGCGTCGAGCTCTGCGACACGCCGCGGGCCGCGGCGGCCGCCGCGGAGCGGATGCTCGGGACGGACTTCAAGGGCTTCCCCGTGACGCGCGTCCTCGTCGAGGAGCAGCTGCCGATCGCGCGGGAGTTCTACACCTCGCTGCTGCTGGACCGGTCTCGAGGCGATCTGCTCGCGATGATGACCGCGGAGGGCGGCATCGACATCGAGGAGCTGGCCAGGACCCGACCCGACGCCCTCCGCCGGGTCCGTATCGACCCCGTGCTCGGGCTCCGCGCATATCACGTGCGGGAGCTGGCGGGGACCCTCCCCCCCGAGGCGTGGGAAGGCGCCGGCGATGCGCTCCGCAAGCTGTACGCGCTCTTCGTGGAGCGCGACGCGACGCTGGTCGAGGTGAACCCCCTCGTCCTCCTGGACGACGGCCGGGTCGTCGCGTTGGACGCCAAGGTGACGATCGACGACAACGCGCTCTGGCGGCATCCCGACATCGCCGCGCTCGCCGAGCAGTTCCCGATCGTCGAGGTCGAGGCGCGCGCGAAGGCGCAGGGCCTGCAATACGTGAAGCTCGAGGGCGAGGTCGGGATCATCGGCAACGGCGCCGGCCTCGTGATGTCGACGCTCGACGTCGTGGCGCAGGCGGGCGCGCGCGCGGCGAACTTCCTCGACGTCGGCGGCGGCGCGTCGGCCGAGCAGATGGCGACGTCGCTCGAGGTCGTGCTCTCCGACCCCGACGTCCGCGTCGTGCTCGTCAACATCTTCGGCGGGATCACGCGGTGCGATGTCGTGGCACAGGGTGTCCTGGACGCGCTCGAGCGGGTGGAGGCCCGTGTCCCGATCGTCGTGCGCCTCGACGGGACGAACGCCGAGGACGGTCGCCGGATCCTGGCTGATGCCGCCCACCCGCGCATCGTGCCGGCGGCCGACATGTTGGAGGCCGCCGAGGAGGCGGCCGACCACGTGGGTGCGCGGCCGTGAGCATCCTCGTCGACGATCGAACCACCCTGCTCGTCCAGGGCATCACCGGCAACGAGGGGACGTTCCACACCCTGCGCAACCGCGACTACGGCACGAAGGTCGTCGCCGGGGTCACGCCCGGCAAGGGCGGCCAGGACGTCGACGGGATCCCGGTGTTCGACACGGTGGCTCGCGCGGTCGCCGAAACCGGAGCCGACACCTCGATGATCTTCGTGCCGCCGCGGTTCGCCGCCGAGGCGATCCTGGAGGCCGCGGACGCCGGGGTCTCGCTGGTGGTCTGTATCACGGAGGGCATCCCCGTTCGGGACATGGCGATGGTGCACAGCTCCCTCCGGCGGTCCGGGACGAGGCTCGTGGGTCCGAACTGCCCGGGCGTGATCTCGCCGGGCGAGGCGAACGTGGGGATCATTCCCGGCGAGATCTGCGCCCCGGGGTCGGTGGGCCTCGTGTCGCGCAGCGGCACGCTCGTCTACCAGATCGTGCACGAGCTCACCCAGCGCGGCATCGGCCAGTCCACCTGCGTGGGGATGGGAGGGGACCCCGTCCACGGGATCGGCTTCGTGGAGGCGCTGGAGCTGTTCCAGGCCGACGCCGGCACCGAGGCGATCGTGCTGACCGGCGAGATCGGCGGGGACGACGAGGAACGGGCGGCGGCGTTCGTCGCGGAACGCGTCACGAAGCCGGTCGTGGCCTACATCGCGGGCTTCGAGGCGCCGCCGGGCAAGCGGATGGGGCACGCCGGCGCGATCGTGACGGGATCGAGCGGGACCGCGGCGGCCAAGGCAGAGGCCCTCGAGGCCGTGGGCGCGGTCGTCGGCAGGAACCCGACCCAGGTCGCCGAGCTCGTCGCGGAGCGCCTGGGGTGAGCGGCGCGGCGCCTCCGGCCGTGCCGGGGGCGTCCGGCGCGGCGGGGGCCCGCGTGTTCGGCGTCGCGGCTGCCGGGGGTTCGCTGTCCTTCGTGGCGCTCCTCCTCGTCGGACAGCTGGCCGCGTGGGTCCTCCACGTCGTCGCGGGCACGCTCGGCTTCGCGGGGTGGGCCAACGTCGGCGTCCTCGTCGCGCTCGCGTCAGTCCGTGGGGAGATCGAGGTGTTGCCGGTGGGGCCGCCGTCGGTCCTCGATCCGGGGCCGGGACTGCGATCCGTTCCGTTCCTGCTCACGATCGGGTTCCTGTGGCTGGTGGTACGCGCCGGTCGCCGCGCCGCGAGGGGGGCCGCGGAACTCCGGCCGCTCGTCACGGTCGCGATCGCGGCGGCCGGGGCAGCCGCCCCGGTCGGGGTCGCGGCGGCCGTCGCCGCGTCCCTGGTCTCCATCTCGATCCCTGGGCTCGACGTCACGGTCACCGGCGACCCGGCGTCCGCCGGGCTGTGGGCGGGCGCGCTGACGGCGGCGGGTGCCGCGACCGGCGCCTTGTTCGAGCTGCGGCCGGACGCGATCCCGGCGCGACTCGTTCGCGGCGCGATCGTCGGGGTCGTCTCGGCGCTCGCCCTGCTCGTGGTCGTCGTGCTCGTCGTCGCGACCGTCGAGCCGGCCGTGACGCGAGCCTACGCGGACGGCCTCGGGCGGCTGGGCGGAGGCGGCGCGGCGCTGTTCGGCGCCCACGTCGTCGGGCTCCCCGCCCAGAGCGCGCTCCTCTTCGCCCCGGCGGCCGGCACCTGCCTGGACGTGCTCACCGGCGACCCGGCGCTCCGCCTCTGCCCGTGGGCGCTGACGCCGACCGCCCGGCTCGGCGACGCCCTGCTCGGGGGCCGCGTCCCGCTCTCACCCTGGCTGTGGGTCGCGAACGTGGTCCCGATCTTCGCCGCCGCGATCGCGGGCCGCGTGGGCGCGAACGCCCAGCGGGGACGGCGCGCGCTCGAGGTGGGGGCGGCGGCCGGAGTAGCCTGTGGGGCGCTCGCCGTCCTGGCCGCCTGGTTCGTCACCCCCCGGTGGTTCGTGCCGTCGCCCGTGCCGCTCCCGCTCGTCGTCGTCCAGCCGCGGCTGATCGCGATGGCGGTCACGTGGACCGCCTGGGGCCTGACCGGCGGCGTGATCGGGGGTTGGTTCGCCGCTCGTCGCTACGAGGGGTCGCCGAGCCCCACCTCGGTGTAGTTCGACTCGATCGAGGTGAAGCGGCGCCACGCCTCGGCCCAGCCCGCGTCGTCCCGTGAGAACCGTTCGATCGGACGCGACGGGTCGTTCCGCTCCCAGATCCCGAAGAACGTTCGGCCGTAGCCCAGCAGGTACGTCGTCCCCGAGTGCGTGTACTGGAGGACCTGGTCGTCCGACGGATCGATCGCGGGGGTCGTCTCCGGGGCGGGCGGCGTGGTCACGGTGGGCGCCGACGTGCCCGTGGTGACCGCCACGTGGTTCGGCTCGAGGCCCACGAACCGGACCCAGGCGCTCCGCCAGCCGTCGTCGGTGCGCGGGAACGTCTCGATGGGGGCGCCGGGGGACTGCCGATCCCAGATGCCGAAGTCGTCCGCCTCGTAGCCGAGCACGTATCGGTAACCGGAGTGCGTATACGTCACGTCCGCGGGAGGAGCGCCCGCGGTCCCGGCGGTCATCTCGGTCCCGGGCCCCTCCACGGTCGGTGCGTCCGCGAACGATGTCTCCATGGCCGTCGCCTCGATCGGAGAGCCGCCGGCCGCCGCTCCGGTCGCCACCGTCGTCCCGACGGCCGCCGCGGCGGGCTCCGGTCGCTGGGCCATCGCGGTCTCGGCATCGGCGCGGAGGTCGCTGAAGCAGTAGCGACACTTGATCGCGTCGTCCTGGATCTCCTCGGCGCAGTAGGGGCACTTCTTCACGATCGTCCTCCCGCTGGCGGAGCCGAAAGGCTACTCGGAAAACGCGAGGGGCGGGCTCGCGCGCACGGGCCCGCCCCTCGAGATCGCGGCGATCAGGTCACATGTCCGACGACCCCGACGGCGGCATGCCGCCGGAAGGCGGATCGCTCGGAGGTGAAGCGCTCGGCGGGGGCGCGCTGGGTGGTGGCGTGCCGCCGCCCATCGCGTCGTCCCCGGAGGCGCCCATCGTGCCGCTCCCGCCCATCTGGAACCCGCCGCCCTCCTGCACCTTCTGCCACGCGCCGTAGCCGATCGCGACCAGCACGAGCAGACCGATGAACGCCCCCCACGCGACCTCGTTCGTCAACACCAGCAGGAACTTCAGCAGGCCGAAGCCGGCGACACCGAGCCCGAGGGATCCGACGACCTGGTCGGGTGTCATCGACCCCGTCTTCACGTTCCTCATCGAACCCGTCATCGAAAGGACGCTCACCACGACCACGGCGATCGCGAGCAGTCCGGCGATGATCCCGGCCCACGCGCCGTCTAGGCTCCACATATTGAAGCTCTCGCACCGGTCGCCGATGAGGTCCTCGAGGCCGCCCAGGTCCCCGACCAGGTCCCCCACGCAGTAGGTCTGCCAGGGGAAGAAGCTGACGATCAGGAGCAGGATGCTGCCGCCGGCGAGCAACCTCTCCGCCGTCGACATCCTCGACACGTCGAAACCGGACGAGCCCGATCCTTCCATCCTCCGCTCCTTTCGGAACCGGCGCGCGCGGGGCCGCGCGACCGGACGCCTCACCCGCTGTATCCAAAAGGTGCCCGGTGCGGGAGTCAAACACCCTGCGTCGGACGGCGTTCAGCCGCGCGGCTCGCGATCGCCGCCCCGGCGGCGATCGCCCCGCCGAGCGCGGCGACCCAAGGACCCCATGACGCGACCTGGAAGATCGGCGGGAACACGATCGCCAGGACGGACGCGACCACGACGATCGCACCGCTCGCGATCACGAGCGAGCGCGCGAGGCCGGATCCGCTCGATCGGAACCACCATGCGAGCGCCACGAGCGCGAGGGAGGCGAGCGCCGCGACCATCGACCAGCGAACGCTCGGGATCCACGCGCCGAGCATCCGGGCGCCCGATCCGGCCCTCGTCCAGGGCCCCACGGTCGCCAGCAGCGCCGCCGCCGCGCCCGTGAGGATCCATCCCGCGCCGGACACGGAGCGATCGGGTTCCGGTGGCGCGGTCAGCGCCGGGTCGCCGAGCTCCTCAGCCAGACAACCCGGGCCCAAGATCCGTCCCCGGACGGGGACCGCGCAGGAGAGGCAGACCGGATCGCCACACGCGCTGCATCGGGCGACGGCCGCGCGCCCGGGATGGTGGCGACAGCGCTCGTGCTCCGCTCGGCCGTCGACCTCACCATCGGGCCGCGGAGCCGTCCGGGTGCCCGGATCGTCCGCCCTGGTCGGCGCCCTGGTTCCGGCGTCGTCGCGGACGCCGCTCGCTCGTTCCTCGGCCTCCACGTCGATAGCGTACGGCCTGGACCCGGGCCATCGATGCGCGCGGCGAGCGGCCCCGTCCGCTCTGGTAGCGTGGCCGAGCCGATGGGGGAGCGGATCGCGGTCCTGGTCTCCGGCTCCGGGACGAACCTGCAGGCGCTCCTCGACGACCCCGTGTGCGGGCCCCGGATCGCCCTCGTGCTGTCCGATCGACACGGCGTCGAGGCGCTCGACCGCGCCGAGACCAGAGGCGTCGAATGGTCGGTCCTCGAGCCGAAGGACTTCGAGGGCCGCGAGGCGTTCGACCGCGCCGTGGCGGACGTCCTGCGCGATCGCGGGATCGACGTGGTCGTGACGGCCGGTTACCTTCGGCTCCTCGGACCCGCGGTCCTGGAGGCCTACGAGGGCCGGTGGCTGAACGTCCATCCGTCGCTCCTGCCGGCGTTCCCGGGGATGCGCGGCGTGGCCGACGCGTTGGCCTACCGGGTGAAGGTCACGGGCGTCACCGTCTTCCTGGTGGATGCGGGGATGGACACGGGAGCCGTCGTGCTCCAGGAGGCGATCGAGGTCCGCGACGACGACGACCGGGACTCCCTCGAGGCGCGCGTCCACGAGGTCGAGCACCGGCTGCTTCCCGCGGCGACGGCGGCTCTGGTCGAGGGTCGGCTCCGCGTCGACGGGCGGACGGTCACGATCGAGGGCGGACCCGGATGACCGACGTCAGGGAGGTCCGCCGCGCGTTGCTCGCCGTGTACGACAAGACGGGCGTCGTGGAGCTCGCCCGCGCCCTGTCCGACCTCGGTGTGACACTGGTCTCGTCGGGAGGGACCGCGGCGACGCTGCGCGAGGCCGGCCTCGAGGTCACCCCGGTCGAGGACGTGACGGGGTTCCCCGAGATGCTCGACGGCCGCGTGAAGACGCTGCACCCGCGGATCCATGCGGGGCTCCTGGCGGACGCGCGGAAGCCGGCGCACCTCGAGCAGCTCGCGGAGCACAGGATCGACCCCTTCGACCTGGTCGTCGTCAACCTCTACCCGTTCCGGGAGACCGTCGCGTCGGGAGCGGGACCGGACGAGGTGATCGAGAAGATCGACATCGGCGGGCCGGCGATGGTCCGCGCCTCGGCGAAGAACTTCGAGTCGGTCGGCGTGGTGGTTCAACCCTCGAGCTACGACGAGCTCCTGCGCGAGCTCCGCGAGCGAGGGGGCCTGTCCCGTGGGACCCGCGAGCGATTCGCCGCGACGGCGTTCGCCCATACGGCCGCGTACGACGCCGTGGTCGCGGCGTGGTTCGCGGCGCGGCGGGGGGACGACGGTTTGCCGGGGTTCGTCGGGCTCGCGCTCGAGAAGGTCGACGATCTCCGCTACGGCGAGAACCCCCACCAGCGGGGGGCGCTGTACGCGGACGCCGCCAGCGGCGGCGTGCTCGGCGGCGCCCACGTGCTCCAGGGCAAGGAGATGTCGTTCAACAACTGGCTGGACGCGGAAGCCGCTTGGTCCCTCGCCGGCGCCCTGTCGCCGCAGGCCTGCGTGATCGTGAAGCACAACAACCCCTGCGGCGTAGCCGTGGCCGCGCAGCAGGACGAGGCCTACCGGCGGGCGTTCGAGTGCGACTCCGTCTCGGCGTTCGGCGGCATCGTGGCGTTCGACCGGCCCTGCACGGGCGCCGCGGCGGAGGCGATGCGCGAGGTGTTCACGGAGGTCGTGATCGCCCCGGGGTACGAACCCGAGGCACTCCACGCGTTCGAGCAACGAGTGAACCTCCGGGTGGTGGAGTCGCCGCCCCCCGAGCTCGGCGGCCTCGACGTCCGCACGCTCCCCGGCGGCGCGCTCGTGCAGGATCGCGACGTCGTCACGGAGGCACGGGACGGTTTCGAGGTCGTGTCCTCGCGTGACCCGACGGAGGACGAGTGGCGGGACCTGCTCCTCGCCTGGACGATCGCCTGGCGCGTGAAGTCGAACACGATCGTGCTCGTCCGCGACGGCGCGACCGTCGGGATCGGCGCCGGGCAGATGTCGCGGGTCGATGCGTCGTGGATCGCGACGCGCAAGGCCGGCGACCGCGCGAAGGGCGCGTCCCTCGCGTCGGATGCGTTCTTCCCGTTCCCCGACGCGCTCGAAGTCGCGGCCGACGCCGGCGCGACCGCGGTGATCCACCCGGGTGGCTCGAAGGGCGACGATGACGTGCTGCGCGCGGCCGAGGATCGCGGGATGGCGGTCGTGCTCACCGGTCGCCGCCACTTCCGCCACTGACGTCTCCTCACGTTCCTCCGGGCGGCCGACGGGCCAGCGGATACCATCCGGGGCCGTGACCGCCCGCATCCTCGACGGCAAGGCCGTCGCCACCCAGATCCGCTCGGAGGTGGCCGAGCGCGTCCGCGCGCTCGCCGATCATGGGATCGTCCCGGGCCTCGCCGCCGTCCTGGTGGGCGAGGACCAGGCCTCTCGCATCTACGTGGGCGCGAAGCACAAGGCGTGCGCGGACGTGGGCATCCATTCGGAGCAGGTGAACCTCCCTGGGTACGTGACCGCCGGCGAGATGCTGGCCACGATCCGCAGGCTGAACCGGGATCCGGAGATCCACGGGATCATCGTCCAGGTCCCGCTGCCCGCGCACCTGCACGAGCTCGACGTCCAGCGGACGATGGCACCCGAGAAGGACGTCGACGGCCTCCATCCGTGGAACGTCGGCATGGTCGTCCGCGGCGAGGCGACGTTCCAGCCGGCCACGCCCTACGGGATCGTCGAGTTGCTCCTGCGGAGCGAGATCCCGCTCGAGGGGGCCGAGGTGGTGGTCGTGGGCTACGGGGAGCTCGTGGGCGCGCCCCTCTCGATCATGCTGGCGCAGGACTCGATCCGCGGGAACGCGACCGTCACGATCACCCACGTCAAGACGACCGATCTCGCCGATCACACGCGACGGGCCGACATCCTCGTGGCGGCCGCCGGCATCCCACGCCTAATCACGGGCGACTTGGTGAAGCCGGGCGGCACCGTGATCGACGTGGGCGTGCATCGGACGGACGACGGCCTCGTCGGCGACGTCGCGTTCGACGAGGCCGTCGAGGTCGCGGGCGCGATCACGCCGGTTCCCGGCGGGGTGGGGCCGATGACGGTCGCCATGCTCCTGGTGAACACGGTCACGGCGGCCGAGCGGCAGGCCTTCGGCGGGTGATCCGGAAGGGCGGCCGCCTCGCCGCGCTGCTCGACGCGGGCGCGTTCGTGGTGACCAGCGAGGTCGTTCCTCCGCGGGGCGGCGATCCCGGGCGGGTGCGCGCCGCGGCTCGAGGCTTGGTCGGCTACGTCGACGCGCTGAACATCACAGACAGCCCGAGGGCGTCGGCGCACATGGCCGCGCTGGCCGGGGCCCGTTTCGTGCACGAGGCGGGCGCCGAGCCCACGCTGCAGCTCGTCAGCCGCGACCGGAACCGCTTGGCGATCACCGCGGACATCCTGGGGGGCTGGGCACTGGGCGCTCGGAACCTCCTCGTCCTCGGGGGAGATCCCATGCACGTCGGCGACCACCCTGACGCGACCCCCGTGTTCGATCTGACCTCGAACGAGATCGTCGCACTGGTGCGACGGATCCGCGACGAGGGGACGACCGGCGCCGGGGCGGAGATCGCCGATCCGCCCGGCTACCTGATCGGCGTCGCCGACGTGCCGCTGGCGGATCCGTACGACCCCACGAAGCTCGAGGCGAAGCTCGACGCCGGAGCCGACGTCATCTGGACCCAGATCAGCTACGACACCGACCGGCTCGGGACGTGGGCGGACCTCGTCCGAGCGCGAGGCATCTTCGAGCGGGCGAAGGTGATCGTTGGCCTCGTCCCGATCAGGAGCCTGGGGAACGCGAGGTTCCTCGACGGGCTCTTCGGCGTCCACGTGCCCTCCGGGGCCTTCGAGCTGCTCACCGACGCGGGTGAGGACGCCGAGCGAGCCGGCGTCGCGTACACGATCGACGTCGTCCGGCGGCTCCGCGGGATCGACGGGATCTCGGGCGTCCATCTGATGGGGATCGGTCGAGACGACCTCGTTCGGGAGGTCGTCGAGCGATCGGAGCTGTTCCCCCGTCCGACCGGCGCACCTGGTCGCTCAGTCGCTCAGGAGCCGACCTCGTCTCGTTCGTCGAGCGGGACCCACGTCCGCGACGACGGTCCGACGTAGCGCGACCCGGGGCGGATCACCCGGTTGTCGGCGTACTGCTCGCGCACGTGCGCGGTCCAGCCCGCCATCCGTGCCGCGGCGAACACGGGCGTCATCAGGTCCGTCGGGATCCCGAGCGAGTGGAACACCGCCGCCGCGTAGAAGTCCACGTTCGGGTACAGGCCCTTCTGCTCGAACGTCGCCGCCTCGATCGCCTCGGCGATCTCGTAGAGGTGAGACTTCCCGGCGCGCTCGCAGGTCTCCGCCGCCAGTCGCTTCAGGACGCGGGCGCGCGGGTCGTACGTCTTGTAGACCGCGTGCCCGAAGCCGAAGATCTTCTCGTGCCGCTCGAGGCGGTCGCGGACGTAGGCCTCCGCGTTCTTGGGCTTGCCGACCTCGTCGAAGCTCTTCATCGCCTCCTCGTTGGCTCCGCCGTGGAGCGGCCCCTTCAGCGTGCCGATCGCGGCGGTGATCGCGGAGAACATGTCCGCGAGCGTCGAGGCCACGATCCTCGCCGTGAACGTCGAGGCGTTCATCGTGTGATCGGCGTAGAGGACGAACGTGGTGTCGAGGACGTGCGCGTCCTCCGCGTTCGGTTCGGCGCCGTGCAGCATCCAGAGGAAGTCGGCGGCGTGGGGGAGGGAGGGGTTCGGCGCCACGACCTCCAGGCCGGTCCGCAGCCGGTGGTACGTCGTGATCAGCGACGCCGTCTTCGCGATCAGGCGGAGCGCCTTGCGCGCCTGGGCGTCCGGCGATTCGTCCCATCCGTCCGGGTCGAACGCGGAGGCCGCCGAGACGGAGGTCCGGAGCATCGACATCGGGGAGGTCTGCTCCGCCAGCGTCCGCATCAGCTCGACGAGGAACGGATGGAGCCCGCGTTCGTCGGCCAGGAACGATCTGAGGCCGTCGAGCTCCGGTGCGGTCGGCAGCCGGAGGTGGTGCAGGAGGTGCACGACCTCCTCGAACGTGGCGTGCTCGGCGAGGTCCTCGATCTGGTAGCCGACGTACGAGAGGGTTCCCTCGGCCCCGTCGATGTCGGAGAGCTGGGTGTCCGCCGCGATGACCTCTCGGAGTCCCTTGTCGGCCACGATCCTCCGTTCCCGGTCCGCCTCGGGATCGCCGCCCGCGCGGAACGTCGCGAGCCTGCCAGGATAGTCGGCGCCCGTTCCGCTGACCCGACGAGCCCGGAGACCTCCCGCATGACCCATCGCGTCACGCTGATCCTCGGAGACGGGATCGGACCCGAGGTCGTCGACGTCGCGCGGGCCGCGGTGGACGCCACCGGGGCGCAGATCGCGTGGGAGCCGCACGACCTCGGCCGCGGCGCGTACGAGCGGACCGGGGAGGTCCTGCCGCCGACGACGCTCGCGTCGATCCGGACGAACGGCGTCGCGCTCAAGGGTCCGATCGAGACCCCGGACGGCGCCGGGGTCCGCAACGCGAACGTCGCCCTGCGGAGGGAGCTGGATCTGTTCGCGAACGTCCGGCCGTGCCGGCGCTACCCCGGCGTGTCGTCGGTCTACGAGGACGTCGATCTCCTCGTCGTCCGGGAGAACACCGAGGACGTCTACACGGGCATCGAGTTCGAGGTCGGCACGGTCGAGGGGAAGCAGCTGATCTCCTTCCTCGAGGAGACGACCGACGTGCGGATCCGAGAGGACAGCGGGATCTCCGTCAAGGCGATCTCCCACGAGGGGAGCGAACGGATCGTCCGGTTCGCGTTCGAAGCGGCCAGACAGGGCGGGCGACGGGCCGTCGTCGCCGCACACAAGGCGAACATCATGAAGTTCTCCGACGGGCTGTTCCTGGAGGTCGCGCGGCGGGTCGCCGCCCAGTACCCGGACGTGGCGTTCGACGATCGGATCATCGACGCCCTGTGCATGCAGCTGGTCCAGGCGCCCGAGCGCTTCGATGTCCTGGTGCTGCCGAACCTGTACGGGGACATCGTGTCCGAGCTCGCGGCCGGATTGATCGGCGGCGCGGCCGTGGCGCCGGGCGGTCACCTGGGCGATGACCTCGCGGTGTTCGAGGCGACCCACGGGACCGCCCCGCGGCTCGCGGGGCGGGACCGCGCGGACCCGGTCGGCCTGATGCTCAGCGGCGTGTTGCTGCTCCGGCATCTCGGCGAGCGGGACGCCGGCGATCGCCTCGAGGCGGCGGTCGCCGGCGTCCTCGCCGACGGCGTGGACGTGACGCCCGATCTGCGCGCGCCGGGGGACGGGCGGGCCGCGGTCGGGACCACGAGGATGGGTCAGGCCGTGATCGAGCGGCTCCGCGACACCTCGGTAGCATGACGCCGTCGGAGAGGGAGGAGCGGAGACGGCCATGAAGGTCACCGTCGTCGGCAGCGGCTTCGTCGGACAGACGACCGCGATGCGGATCCTCGAGCAGCGCCTGGCCGAGGTCTGCCTGATCGACATCATCGAGGGCAAGCCGCAGGGCCTCGCGCTCGATCTCCGGCAGGCGGCGCCGGTCCTGGGCTACGAGCCCGCGATCGTCGGCACGAACGACTACGAGGACACGGGGGGGTCGGACGTCGTCGTGATCACGGCCGGCTTCCCTCGACAGCCGGGGATGAGCCGGATGGACCTGCTCGGCAAGAACGCGGCGATCATGCGGGACGTGATCGAGAACGTGGTCCCCGGCTCCCCGGGCGCGATCGTGATCGTCGTGTCGAACCCCCTCGACGAGATGACGTACCTCGCCGCCGAGGCCTCGGGACTCCCGCGGGAGCGGGTGATGGGCATGGCGGGCGTCCTCGATTCCGCGCGACTCCGGGCATTCATCGCCGAGGAGTTGGGCTCGTCGCCCGGCGAAGTCGAGGCGATCACCCTGGGCTCCCACGGGGACGCGATGGTCGCCCTCCCGAGGCACGCGACGGTGAAGGGCACGCCGCTACCGGAGTTGGTGGACGGCGAAACGCTCGGCCGGCTGTTCCAGCGGACCCGCGACGCCGGGGCGGAGATCGTCGGGCTGCTGAAGTCGGGGTCCGCCTACTACGCGCCGAGCGCCTCGGCCACCGCGATGGTCGCCGCGATCGCGCGCGACACGAAGGACGTGCTGCCGGTCTGCGCGTGGACGACGGGCCAGTACGGGATCTCCGACGTCTACGTCGGGGTGCCGGCCCGCCTCGGATCGAAGGGGGTCGAGGAGATCGTCGAGCTCGATCTCGACGACGACGAGCTCTCGAAGCTGCGCGAGGCGGCCGAGGGCATCCGCGCGAAGTGCGCGGACCTGGCCGACGTCTGATGGCGCGCCTGACGGAGCGGCTGCGTGAACACGTCGGAAACTTCTTCACGAACTGGTCGACGTCGGACCTGCCGTACGGCCGCAGGATCGCGGTCACGGTGCGGAACCGGGCCCGGTCCCTGGGCAACCGGGGGTGCTGCGGGCACCACGGCGAGCCCGGCTGCTGACGACTTCCGGCCGACCCCGGTCGGGGTCACTCCCACTGACCCGGGATCCGGCCCGGCTCAGCTCGTGTCGATCGTGGCCGCGACGGCCTCGGCCAGCTGCATCGTGGACGCGTCGCCGCCGAGGTCCGCGGTGCGAACCTCGCCGGCGCGGAGCACCTCGCCCACCGCCCCCTCGACGGCCACGGCCGCCGCGAGCTCGCCGAGGTGGCGAAGCAGCATCGCGCCGGACAGGATCATCGCGATCGGGTTGGCGATCCCGCGGCCCGCGATGTCGGGGGCGCTGCCGTGCACGGGCTCGAACACCGCGTACTCCCAGCCGATGTTCGCGCCGGGGATCAGCCCGAGCCCGCCCACGAGCCCGGCGCACAGGTCGGAGAGGATGTCGCCGTAGAGGTTCGGGAGCAGGAGCACGTCGAAACGCCCCGGCTCACGGACGAGGCGCGCGGTGAGGTGATCGATCTGCATGTCCTCGAGCGCCACGTCGCCTCGATCGATCGGATCCTCCCGGGCCGTCCGCAGGAACAGGCCGTCCGAGGTGGGCATGATGCCCGCCTTGTGACCGAGGGTGATCGTGCGTCGGCGGTTCGCCTTCGCGTACTCGAAGGCGAA
>DASUPO010000070.1:0-20985 GCA_036281075.1 Actinomycetota bacterium
GCGCGCCCCCCTCACCCTTCGCGTCAACACCTGCCGCGCGACGATGGAACAGGCCGTCGAGCGCCTGCGGGGCGCCGGGGTGGAGCCCGACGTCGGCGGCGTCCATCCCGAGTGTCTCCAGCTCGCGGGCGGCGATCCGACGACGATGCCGGGCTGGGACGACGGCTGGTACGCCGTGCAGGACCAGGCATCCGCGTTCGTCGTCGAGGCGCTGGCGCCCGCGCCCGGTGAGCGGATCCTCGACGTCTGCGCCGCGCCGGGCGGCAAGACCGCGTTCGTCGCGTGCCGGGTCGGCGCCGACGGTCTCGTCGTCGCGGGCGACCTCCACCCCGATCGCGCGGCGTTGATCCGGGAGACGCTCGCTCGGCTCCGTGTGGGGGCGTCGATCATGGCCCACGACGGCGCCCGGCCCGCGGTGCGCGGGCCGTTCGATCGGGTGCTCGTCGACGCGCCGTGCTCCGGGATCGGCTCGGCGAGGCGGCGACCCGAGCTCCTGTGGCGCGCGCGCGGCGACGAGCTGTCGCGGCTCGCGCGCCTCCAGGTCGCCATCGCGGCCGCCGGGGCGGAGCTGCTCCGTCCCGGCGGCCGCCTCGTCTACGCGGTCTGTACGTTCCCACGGGCGGAGACGGACGCCGCGTGCGACGCGATCGTCCGCCACCGCCCGGACCTCCGCCCCATCGAGACGATCGGGCCGTCGGGTTCCCGGCCGGCGGCGCGGCACCGGCTGTGGCCGCACATGCACGGGACGGACGGGATGTTCGTCGCCGCGTTCGAGCGGCACGCGTGAGCCGCCCGCGTCGCTGATCGGGACGCACGTGAACGACCGGCCACCGAGCCACGGCTACAATCCGCCCGACATGGGGAAGCTGGCGGCCTCGATCCTCTCCGCGGACCTCGCGCACCTGGCCGACGAGGTCAAGCTCGTGGAGCCCTATGCCGACATCATCCACGTCGACATCATGGACGGTCACTTCGTTCCACCCATCTCGCTCGGCACGGTCGTCGTCGCGTCGCTCCGTCCCTGGACGGACCGCGTCCTCCACGGACATCTGATGGTGGACGCTCCCGAGTCCTTCTTCGAGGAACTGGCTGAGGCGGGCCTCGACGTCGTGTCGTTCCATCACGAGGCGGTGGGAGACGCCGAGCCGGCGATCGCCAAGGCGCGGGCGGCGGGGATGCGCGCCGGGGTGACGCTGAACCTGGAGACCCCCGTGGAGGACTCCTTTCCCTACCTCGAGCAGGTCGACGACGTGATGCTGATGAGCATCCGTCCGGGCTGGAGCGGACAGGCGCTGAACCCCGATGTGTACCCGCGGATCGAGGCGGTCCGTCGCGAGGTCGACCGCCTGGGAGTCGACATCGAGGTCGAGATCGACGGCGGCGTCAAGGTCGAGAACGGGCAACGCGCCGTCGACGCCGGGGCGACGGTGCTCGTCGCCGCGTCCGGGATCTACCAGGCGACGAACAAGGCCGAGGCGGCACGCGAGCTCGCGCGGATCGCCGGGTCCGGGGACGCGGACCGATGAGCGAGTCGATCCTCGTCGTCGACGACGATCCGGACATCGCCCGGTTCGTGGAGGTGAACCTCCGGTCCGCAGGCTACGATGTCTCCGTCGCAGGCGACGGCGAGGAGGCGCTCGAGCGCGCCGCCGAGATGCGTCCCGACCTCGTCCTCCTCGACGTGATGATGCCCCGGCTCGACGGCTTCGAGGTCGCGCAGCGGCTGCGGAAGAACCCGCAGACCGCCAACACGAGCATCATCATGCTCACGGCGAAGGCGCTGTCGTCGGACAAGGTCACCGGGCTCCAGTCCGGAGCGGACGACTACATCATCAAGCCGTTCGACCCGATCGAGCTGCTCGCACGCGTGAAGGGCACGCTCCGTCGGGCGAAGGAGATGCGCAACCTTTCGCCGCTCACGGGTCTGCCCGGGAACATCCGGATCCAGGAGGAGATCGAGCGGATGGTCCGCGAGCACCTCCCCTTCGCGGTCCTCTACGTCGACCTCGACAACTTCAAGACCTACAACGATAAGTACGGATTCGTGCGCGGGGACCGCCTGATCCAGGGCACCGCGCGGATGATCCAGGACGCCGTGATGGTGACGGATCCCGACGGGTTCGTAGGGCACGTCGGCGGGGACGACTTCGTCGCGGTCGTGCAGCCGGAGAACGCGGAGGACGTCGCCAAGCGCGTGTGCGAGCGGTTCGATCAGGATCGCGCGCTGTACTACGAGGACGAGGACCTCGATCGCGGCTTCGTCCGCATGGAGGACCGCAAGGGCGTTGAGCAGGACATCCCCCTCGTGAACGTCTCGGTGGGGATCGCGACGACCTCGCGACGCGCGTTCGCCCATTACGGCGAGGCGGTGGCCGTGGCCACGGAGATGAAGCAGTTCGCCAAGCGCGAGGGCGGCTCGTCCTACGCGGTCGACCGCCGCGCTCCCTGACCCACCTCCACTCGGGACCATCCCCCAGGGCGCCGTCCTATACTGCCCGGGACAAGCCTGTTTCCGGGGCGGGGTGCGATCCCCCACCGGCGGTGACAGTCCGCGACCTCTCGCGAGCCACGCGGGGGTGGACCCGGTGGAACTCCGGGACCGACCGTGAAAGTCGGGATGGGAGGGAACGGGCGTGCGCGACCGCTCCACGCGGCCGTCGACGCCGTCCCACGTGTCTCGCTCCGGGGGATGGAGGACCGTGGACCGGGAGCGGGACATGCGGCGGGCCCTCGAGCTCGCCGAGCGTGGCTGGGGACGCGTCTCGCCCAATCCGCTCGTCGGCTGCGTCATCGTCCGCGACGGCCGGATCGTCGGGGAAGGATGGCACGAGGGTCCCGGCACCGAGCACGCGGAGGCGATGGCTCTCCGGCTCGCCGGAACGCGCGCGGCGGGGGCCACGGCGTTCGCCACGCTCGAGCCCTGCGATCACCACGGGCGTACGCCTCCGTGCGCCCGAGCGTTGATCGAAGCCGGCGTGGAAGGCGTAATCGCCGCGACCCGCGATCCGAACCCCATGGTGGACGGGAGTGGCTTCCGCGCGCTCCGCGAGGCGGGCCTCGCCGTGGAGGAGGGGCTCCTCGCGGAGGAGGCGATCCGCCAGAACATCGCGTTCCGCACGCACGTCCGGACCGGCCGCCCGTTCGTGATCCTGAAGATGGCGTCGTCGCTCGACGGCAAGGCGGCCGCGCGTGACGGGTCCTCGAGGTGGATCACCGGCGAGCGGGCGCGCGCCGACGTCCAGCGCCTCCGCGCGTGGGCCGACGCGATCGTCGTCGGCTCCGGGACCGCGCTCGCCGACGACCCCGCGCTCACGGTTCGCGATCCCGCGTTCGCGTCGGCGCGGCCGCCCGTGCGGGTGATCGTGGATCCCTCGGGTCGGGTCCCGGGGGACCGACGGGCGTTCGACGCGGTCGCCCCGACGATCGTGGCAGCGACGGAGGGCCTCCCCGCCGCCCGGCGTCAGGAGTGGCTCGACGCGGGCGCGGACGTCGCCCTGCTCGACGGGGACCCCGCCGGCGGCGTCTCGCTGCCGGCGCTCGTCGACGAGCTCGGCAAGCGAGACGTCCAGGGGTTGGTCCTCGAGGGCGGGCCGACCCTCGCGTGGAGCGCCGTCCGCGACGGCGTGGTCGACCAGCTCGTGCTCTACCTCGCCCCGGCGCTCGTGGGGGGCCGCGACGCGATCGGGTGGCTGGCCGGGGAGGGGTTCGCCCCGATCGACCGC
Source organism: Actinomycetota bacterium (assembly GCA_036281075.1). GTDB lineage: Bacteria > Actinomycetota > UBA4738 > UBA4738 > HRBIN12 > JAJNBA01. Next base: position 3,723 of record DASUPO010000070.1, read on the forward strand.
GCGCACCGGGTCGAGGTCCTCTCCGTCGAGCGGCTCGGGTCGGATCTGAAGGTGGTGGCGGATGTTCACCGGGATCGTTGAGGACCTCGGCGAGGTGACGGCACGCGACGGCGCCCGTCTGGTCGTGCGCTCGTCCGTCGCCGCCTCGGACGTCGCGGTGGGGGATTCGATCGCGATCGACGGCGTGTGTCTCACGGTCGTCGCGATCGAGGGGGACGCGGTGTCGTTCGACGTGACGCCGGAGACGTTGCGGCGGACCGTTCTCGGCGAGCGGGGCCCGGGGGAGCGCGTCAACGTGGAGCGACCCGCCACGCTCGTGTCGCGCCTCGGAGGGCACCTCGTCCAGGGCCACGTGGACGGCGTCGGCCGGGTCATGGAGGTTCGGAACGAGGCCGACGGCGCCGCCGTGCTGTCCGTGCGCATCCCCGACGACCTCCTCCCGTTCGTGGTCGAGAAGGGATCGATCGCGTTCGACGGCGTGAGCCTGACGGTGGCCGGGATCGACGGCGACGTCGTCGACGTCGCCCTGATCCCCCACACGCTCGCCGTGACCACCCTGGGCGCGGTCGCGGCAGGCCACGACGTGAACGTGGAGGTCGACCTGATCGCGAAGTACGTGGCGAGGAATCTCGGATCGCTGCGCGACGGCGGCATCGCCGCCGAACCAGGAAAGGAACGAACGGCATGAGCGCGCTGCGGGAGGACGCCTTCGCCTCGATTCCCGAGGCGATCGAGGAGATCGGGAAGGGTCGGATGGTGATCGTGGTCGACGACGCCGACCGCGAGAACGAGGGGGATCTCATCATGGCCGCCGAGCGTGTGACGCCGGAGGCGATCGCGTTCATCGTCCGGCACTCGAGCGGCGTGATCTGCATGCCGGTGATCGGCGAACGCCTGGACGAGCTCGAGATCCCGCTGATGGTCGCAGCCAACACCGACACGCGCGGAACGGCGTTCACCGTCTCGGTCGACGCTCGCACCGGGGTCACGACCGGGATCTCCGCCGCGGACCGCGCCCGCACGATCCGCGCCGTGATCGATCCCGCGACCGAGGCCGCGGACCTGTCGAGACCGGGCCACATCTTCCCGCTCCGGTACCGGGAAGGTGGGGTCCTGAAGCGCGCCGGGCACACCGAAGCCGCGGTCGACCTGGCGCGGCTCGCAGGGCTGTATCCCGCCGGGGTCCTGTGCGAGACCGTGAACGAGGACGGCTCGATGGCGCGGTTGCCGGACCTCATCGCCTTCGCACGGACGCACGGCCTCACGATCATCTCGATCGCGGATTTGATCGAGTACCGACGGCGCCACGAGGTCCTGGTCAGCAAGGTCGCCGAGGCGACGATCCCCACGCGGCTCGGCGAGTTCCGGTCGATCGCGTACGAGAGCACGGTCGACGGCCGCACGCACGTCGCCCTCCTGATGGGCGAGATCGGCGACGGCACCGGGGTCCTCACGCGCGTCCACTCCGAGTGCCTGACCGGCGACGTGTTCGGATCGATGCGCTGCGATTGCGGGGAGCAGCTCGACCGAGCGTTGGAGCTGATCGCCGCCGAGGGACGCGGCGTGATCCTCTACATCCGAGGGCACGAGGGACGCGCGATCGGCATCACGCACAAGCTCCGCGCGTACGAGCTCCAGGATCGGGGGCGTGACACGGTCGAGGCGAACCTCGAGCTCGGGTTCCTGCCCGATCAGCGGGACTATGGGATCGGCGCGCAGATCCTCTACGACCTCGGGGTCCGGTCGATGCGCCTGCTGACGAACAATCCGGAGAAGCGCGCCGGCCTGGAGGGCCACGGGCTGTCGATCGACGAACGGCTACCGCTGCAGACCGACCCGACTCCCCAGAACCTCGGTTACCTCCGGGCCAAGCGGGAGAAGCTCGGACACCTCTTGGATCTCCCGGAGGCGGACGGGCCGACCGTGGACGAGCTCGAGGTGCGCGCATGAGCGAGTTCCGCGGCGCGCCGGTCGGCGAGGGGCGTCGGATCGCGATCGTCGTCGCCCGGTTCCACGAGCCGATCACCTCGCGTCTACTCGAGGGAGCGCGCTCGGGTCTCCGACGACGCGGGGTGTCCGACGAGGCGATCGACGTCGCGTGGGTGCCCGGCGCGTTCGAGATCCCGGTCGCCGCGTCCCGGATGGCGAGCAGCCGCGCCTACGACGCGGTGATCTGCCTCGGGGCGGTCGTGCGGGGCGAGACGTTCCACTTCGAGCTCGTCGCCGGCGAGTCGGCGCGGGGAGCTGCCGAGGTCTCGCGGGCGACCGGGATCCCCGTGATCTTCGAGGTCCTCGCGACGGACACGATCGAGCAGGCGGAGGCGCGCGCCGGCGGGAGCCACGGGAACCGAGGATGGGACGCCGCCGAGGCCGCCCTGTCGATGGCCGACCTGCTCGATCGTCTGCCCAAGGAGGAGGGGCTCCGATGATCGTGGATAAGCCGTGGGGCCGCGTCGTGACGTACGCCCTGAACCAGGCGTCGTCGGTGCGCGTGATCACCGTGGAGCCCGGTCAGGAAACCAGCGTGCACTACCACCGGATGCGGGACGAGACGTGGGTCGTGCTCGATCCGGGCCTCACGATCGAGATCGGCGACCGTTCCATCGAGGCGGAGCCCGGCGAGGAGTTCGTGATCCCAGCCGAGGAGTCCCATCGGATCCGCTGCGCCGGGGCGGACCCCGGTCGGATCCTGGAGGTGGCCTACGGCTACACGAGCGAGGACGACACGCAGCGGCTCCAGGACCAGTACGGCCGCGCGGGCGACACCGACTGGTGATGCGTCGACAGCGATCGGAGGCTGCCCCTATACTCTGGCGCACGTGTTCAGCCGTGTTCCGTGACAAGCACCGGCCGGTCCGGTGCTTCGTTTTCGAAGGGAGTGATGCGGGGTCTCGACCGATCCGCGCTTGAACGACAGGATCCGATCGCCACAGGTCCGCCTCGTCGGCCCCGACGGTGAACAGATCGGGGTGGTGGCGACCCAGGAGGCGCTCCGCAGGTCCCGCGAGCTCGACCTGGATCTCGTGGAGGTCGCTCCGCAGGCCGATCCACCCGTCTGCCGGATCATGGATTACGGCAAGTTCAAGTACGAGCGAGACATCCGTCAGAAGGAAGCTCGGAGGAAGCAGTCGCGGACCGAGCTGAAAGAGATCAAGTTCCGCCCCAAGATCGACGCGCACGACTACGCCACGAAGAAGGGCCACGTCGAGCGGTTCCTGCGAGGCGGGCACAAGGTGAAGGTCACCATCATGTTCCGGGGGCGGGAGATGACCCACACGGAGCTGGGGCGGAAGATCCTCGATCGCCTGGTGGGAGACCTCGGTGAGATGGTGACGGTGGAATCGATGCCGAAGCAGGAAGGGCGCAACATGATCATGGTGATCAGCCCGAACAAGCGCCACCTCGAGCAGCTCGCTCGTGCGAAGGCCGCTGCCGCCTCGGCCGCACCGGCGCCCGAGCCCGAGCCCGAGCCCGTCATCGCACACGCCTCAGAGACCGACGAGGGATGACCCCGATGCCCAAGACGAAGAGCCATCGCGCCACCGCCAAACGGTTCCGCATCACCCGCAAGGGCAAGGTGCTCCACCGCAAGGCGACCGGCAACCACATGCTCACGAAGAAGTCCTCGTCGCGCCGCCGCCGCGTCGAGGGGATGACCGAGGTCGGTTCCAAGGCCGACGCCAAGACCGTTCGACGGCTCCTGGGGGACTGACGATGGCGAGGGTGAAGCGCTCGGTCCATGCCCGGAAGAAGCGCCGGGAGATCCTCGAGGCCGCCAAGGGCTACACGGGGAGCCGCCGCAAGCGCGTCCGCGTCGCCAAGGAGCAGCTCCTGCACTCGGGGATGTACGCGTACCGCGACCGCCGGGACCGCAAGGGGCAGTTCCGCCGCCTGTGGATCACGAGGATCAACGCCGCGGTGCGGCCGCATGGGCTCTCGTACTCGCGATTCGTGAGCGGTCTTCGGGCTGCGGGCGTCGAGGTCGATCGGAAGGTCCTCGCGGATCTGGCGGTGCACGATCCCTCGACGTTCGCGCAGCTCGTCGAAGAGGCACGGTCCGCCGGCCCCACCGCTCCCTAGGCTCAGCCCACCCCGCGCCGGACGCCCGCGTACACTCCGCCCCGTGCGAGGGCGACGGTGCTGACGTCCGCCAGGAACCCGAAGGTCGTCGCGGCCGTGCGCTTGAAGAAGCGGGCCCTCCGAGAGGAGGAGCGGTCCTTCCTCGTGGAGGGGGCACAGGGCGTCGGGGAGGCCCTCGCCGAGGACGGGCGACTGCGGGCGCTGTTCGTCCGCGATCCCCTGGATCCGATCGCGGTCCGAGCCGGGCAGGCCGGCGTCGCGGTGGAGCCCGTGAGCGACGCCGTGATGGATCGCCTCACCTCGACGGTCACGCCACAGGGCGTCGTCGGGATCGCGCCGTACCTCGACGTGTCGATCGAGGACCTGACGGCGCCGGGCGTGGTCGCCGTTCTCCACGAGGTCCGTGATCCGGGCAACGCCGGCACGATCCTCCGGTCCGCGGACGCGGCGGGAGCCGCGGGTGTGGTGTTCGCGGGGAACTCGGTGGACGTCTACAACCCCAAGAGCGTGCGGGCGTCGGCCGGCTCGATCTTCCACGTGCCCGTCGTCCGGGACGTCGGGACGGCCGACGCGCTCGTGGCGCTCCGAGGAGCGGGGTTCGCCGTGGTCGCGATGGACACGCACGGCGACGACGACCTGTTCGATACGGAGCTCCCCGTGGCGCCGGCGTTCGTGTTCGGGAACGAGGCGCAGGGGCTCCCCGGGGACATCCTCCAGGAGGCGGATCGTCGGATCCGCGTCCCGCAGGCGGGGAGGGCGGAGAGCCTCAACCTCGCGGCGGCCGCGACGATCTGCCTGTTCGAGTGGGTGCGCCGCGGCCGCGCGGCGCCCGAGACGCTCGAAGCCCTCGTCGCGGCCGCGGCCCACGACGTCCGGTCGCCGCTGACCGCGATCAAAGCGTTCGGGTACGCGCTCGGCCGGCGATGGACCGACATGACCGACGAGCAGCGCGACGTGATGTTGAACGGGATCGTCCACGACGCCGACCGGATGGACACGATCGTCCGCCAGCTGCTCGACGCCGCCCGCGTGATGAGCGGCAGCTTCCAGCCGTACCTCGAGATCACGGACATGGGGGATCTCGTCCGGCAGATCGCCGAGCAGCAGGCCCGCGATCCGGACCACCCGGCGTTCGAGTGGTCCGGCGGGGTCGGCGCGGTCCTCGTCGATGCCGGCCGACTGAGGACGACGCTGCTCGCGTTCGCCGAGGCCCTCGTGTGGTGGGGCGGAGGCGGGCCGATCCGCGTCGCCGGCGCGCTGCGAGACGGCCGGATCACGGTGACCGAGTCGCGCGAGGCCGCCGACGACGTGGACCCCGAGGTGCTGTTCCGAGCGCGGCAGCCGGGGACGGGCGGCGGATCCAAGATCGGGCTGTTCGTCGCGCGACGCGTGGCCGAGGCGTCGGGCGGACGCGCGTGGGGCGAGCGATCGGGCGGCCGGCTCGCGTTCCATGTCGAGCTCCCGGCGTCGGGGCCGGACGCCGACACGCAATAGACTCGGCGGACCCATGGACGCCCAGGAGATGCTCCGCACCCTCGACGATGTCCTCGAACAGGGCCGGCGGGCCGTCGGGGAGGCGTCCACGATCGAGGAGCTGGAGACCGCGTCCGTCCGCGTCCTCGGCCGGAAGTCGCGCTTCGCCGAGGTGCAGCGATCGATCGGCTCCCTGCCGCCGGAGTCGCGCGGCGACGTCGGTCAGCGTGTGAACGCCGCCCGCGCCGAGCTCGAGGAGCGGACCGAGTCGCGGAGGGTCGAGCTGCAGCTCGCGGCGGAGGACGCGCTCCTCACCGAGGACCGGCTCGATCTCACGCTCCCCGGACGGCGGGCGCGTCCCGGTTCGCGGCATCCGTTCTCCCTGATCGAGTCCGAGATCGTCGAGATCTTCACGCGGATGGGCTACCGGGTGGTCGAGGGGCCCGAGGTCGAGGACGAGTGGCACAGCTTCGACGCGCTCAACATCCCGCCGGACCATCCGGCCCGCACGTCCATGGACACCACCTACGTGGACGTGCCGGATCATCCCGAACTCGTCCTGCGCCCGCACACGTCTCCGATGCAGATCCGGACGCTCGAGTCGCAGGGGGCGCCCGCCTACGTCGTCGTCCCGGGACGCGTGTACCGCAACGAGGAGGTCACGGCGAAGAACATGCCGGTCTTCCACCAGGTCGAAGGCCTCGCCGTCGACGAGGGCATCACCTTCGCGGACCTGAAGGGCACCCTCGAGGCGTTCTACCGGGCGCTCCTGGGCGAGTCGCGGCAGATCCGCCTCACGCCGTCGTTCTTCCCGTTCGTCGAGCCGGGGGCGCAGGTCGACGTGTCGTGCTTCGTCTGCGAGGGGTCCGGCTGCCGGACCTGCGCGTTCACCGGATGGATCGAAACGATGGGATCGGGGATGGTTCATCCGAACGTGCTGGTCAACTGCGGCCTCGACCCCGAGCGATACACGGGGTTCGCGTTCGGCGGTGGCTACGACCGCCTGGCGATGATCCGGTACGGGATCCCGGACATCCGGCTCCTGTGGGACAGCGACGTCCGGTTCCTGGAGCAGTTCGAGGTGGTCAGCTGATGCGCGTCCCGATCGGCTGGCTGCGCGAGCTGTGCCCGACGGATCTGTCCGCGGAGGCGCTCGGCGACGTCCTGGCGCTGAAGGGCGCGCACGTCGAAGCGCTCGAGCGTCCGTGGGAGGGCCTCGAAGGCGTGGTCGTCGCCCGCGTGCTGGAGGTCCGCGACCACCCGAACGCCGGCAAGCTCTGCCTCGCGACGATCGAAGCCGGGGACGGGCCGGTCCAGGTGATCGTGGGGGTCCGGAACATGGCCCCGGGCGACCTGGTCCCCTGGGCGAAGCCCGGGTCGCGCGTCCCGGTGCTCGACCGGCCGCTCGAGGCGAAGGAGCTGCGGGGCGAGGTCTCGAACGGGATGCTCTGCTCGCCCCGCGAGCTCGCCGTCTCCCAGGAGCACGAGAGCGGCATCCTCCTGCTGGACGGAGGCCTCGAGGCGGGGGCGGACCTGAAGGCGGTGCTCGGTCTGGACGACGTCGTGCTCGACCTGGAGATCGAGTCGAACCGGCCCGATCTCCTGTCGATCATCGGGATCGCTCGCGAGGTGGCGGGGGCGACGGGCGCCCCGCTCCACCGCCCGGACGTCACCGTCCGGGAGATCTCGGAGGAGGCCATGTCCGCGGCCACCGTCGAGATCGAGGATCCCGAGGCGTGCCCCCGGTACCTCGCCCGTGTGATCCGCGGCGCGGTCGGCGGTCGGACGCCGGTCCGCGCGCAGGCCCGGCTGACGGCCTGCGGCGTCCGGCCGATCTCGCCGATCGTGGACGCCACGAACCTCGTGATGCTGGAGCTGGGCCAGCCCCTGCACGGCTTCGACCTCCGGCGGCTGTCGGGTCCCGGCATCGTCGTGCGCCGATCGGAGCCGGGCGAGCGCCTGACCACGCTGGACGGCGTGGAGCGCGAGCTCGCGGACGACCTGCTGATCTGCGACCGGGACGGCCCGGTCGCGATCGCCGGGGTGATGGGCGGCGTGACCTCGGAGGTCGGCTCCGAGACGACCGACGTCCTGCTGGAGAGCGCCTTCTTCGAACCCCGCTCGGTCCTCCGGACCTCGCGGCGGCTCCAGCTCCTCACCGAAGCCTCCGTCCGGTTCTCGCGGGGGACCGACCCCGAAGGGGTCGGTCCCGCGGCGGCCCGGGCCGCTCGGTTGATCGCCGAGTGGACGGGTGGGGAGGTCCTCATGGGCGCGATCGACGCCGGCGCCGCCCCGCCGCGGCGGCGGCTCGAGCTGCGCCCGAGCCGCGCCGCGGCGGTGCTGGGCTACCCCGTCTCGGCGGCCGACGCGGCCCGAGCGCTGGGGAGGATCGGGATCGAAGCGGCCGACCGCGACGGGACCCTCGACGTCGAGGCGCCGTCATTCCGCCCGGATCTCCAGGGCGAAGAGGACCTGATCGAGGAGGTCGTCCGGGTCCAGGGCTACGACCGGCTGCCCTCGACGATCCCCGGGATCCACCAGGTCGGCGGCGAACAGGACAGCTACCGGATCCGTCGACGCGTGCGGGAGCTGCTCGTCCGCTCGGGGTTGCGAGAGGCCGCCTCCCTCACGTTCGCCTCGGGCGCGGACGTCGCGTTGATGGGTCACGACCGAGCCGTGCGCGTCGCGAACCCGCCGTCGGCCGAGGAGCCGTTCCTCCGGACGAGCCTGGTCCCTCGCCTCGTGGAGGCCGCGAGCCGCAACCGGCAGCGGGGGGTCGATCCGGTCGCGCTGTTCGAGGTCGGCCACGTGTTCGGTCTCGGCGATCCGGTGGACGAGCGAGAGCACGCCGCCGTCGTCCTCGTCGGCGTTGCAGGGGCGGGCGTCCACGCGGAGGATCGCCCGCTCGACGCGATCGACGCGAAGGGCGCGGTCGAGGAGCTGCTCGACGGGCTCGGCGTCGACTGGGAGCTCGAGCAGGGGGCGGAACGACCGTTCCATGCGGGACGCTCCGGCCGGCTGCTAGTGGAGGGTCGGTCGGTCGGCGTGGTGGGCGAGCTGCATCCTGCCGTCGCCGAGCGGCTCGACCTCGTCGATCGGGTGGCCGTCGCCGAGGTCGACGTCACCGCGCTGCCCATCCGGGTCGGCGAACCGGTCACCTTCCGGGACGTGCCGCGGTTCCCGCCGGTCCGACGCGACCTGGCGGTGATCGTCGCGGAGGAGGTCCCCGTCGGCACGGTCCACGCCACGATCCGCGACGCCGCGGGCGATCTCCTCGGACGCTCGCATCTGTTCGACGTCTTCCGCGGCGGCGCGGTCCCGGCCGGTCGGAAGAGCCTCGCGTTCGGCCTGGAGTTCCGGGCCGCCGACCGCACCCTGACGGATCGGGAGATCGAACCGGTGATAGAGGCGATCGTGGAGCGGCTCGGGTCCGAGCTGGACGCGACGCTCCGGACCTGAGCGCGAACCTCGACCGTGCCTCCCACTACACTCGCAGGGCCATGCGCCACTACCTGAGCGTCGACGACCTCGACACCGACGAGCTCCCCCAGGTCCTCGACCTCGCGGACGGGGTCAAGGCGGATCCCGCGTCCCGGGCGACCGCCCTGGCCGGACGCTCGATCGCGCTGATCTTCGAGAAGCCGTCCACCCGGACCAGGGTCTCGTTCGAGGTCGGGGTCGCGCAGCTCGGCGCCCAGCCGATCGTCGTGTCGTCGAGCGAGCTGCAGCTGGGTCGTGGCGAGACGATCCAGGACACCGGTCGCGTGCTCTCCCGCTACGTCGACGGGATCGTGCTGCGAACGTTCGAGCAGGAGCGTCTGGAGCTCCTGTCCACCACGGCCACGGTCCCGATCGTGAACGCGCTGTCGGACTTCGAGCACCCGTGTCAGGCGCTCGCGGATCTGATGACGATCCGGGAGCACCTCGGCGAGCCGTCCGGTCGGGTCCTCGCGTATTTCGGGGACGGCAACAACGTCGCGCACTCGTTGCTGCTCGCGGGGACGAAGGCGGGGATGGCGGTCCGCGTCGCGACGCCGCCGGGCTTCGAGCCGATCCCCCAGGTGGTGCACCGCGCCGAGGAGATCGCGGCGGTGACGGGCGGCACGGTCGAGCTCACGCATGACCCCGAGGAGGCCGCGTCGGGTGCGGACGCCCTCTACACCGACGCGTGGACCAGCATGGGCCGCGACGTCGAGGCGGATGAACGAGCGCTCGTCTTCCCGAGCTACCAGGTGAGTCAGAAGCTCGTCGACATCGCGTCGGACGACGTCGTCGTGCTCCATTGCCTGCCGGCCCACCGCGGGCAGGAGATCACGGACGAGGTGATCGACGGCCAGCGTTCGGTCGTCTGGGACCAGGCGGAGAATCGGCTGCACACCCAGAAGGCCCTGCTCCTCCGCCTCGCCGGCGTGGCCTGAGGCGATGCCCCGGGCGAACGACGCCGTGGAGGCGATGCTCGTCGAGTACGCCGACCTCCAGTCCATCCTGTTCGACGATCCGTACAAGCCGCGCGCCTACGAGAAGGCTGCGCGCGCGGTGGGCGGCTACCCGGTGGACCTCGAGGGGAAGGACCTGACGGAGATCCTGAAGGTGCCCTCCGTCGGGCGCTCGATCGGCGAGAAGATCCAAGAGTTCCTGGAGACCGGCTCGCTCGCCGAGCTGGAGGCCCTGCGCGAGAAGATCCCCGCGGGGGTGCGAGAGCTCACGAGGATCCCGGGCCTCGGTCCGAAGAAGGCGATGGTCCTCTACCAAGAGCTCGGCGTCGGATCCGTCGAGGAGCTCGAGGCGGCGATCGACGACGATCGTGTGGCCGCGCTGCCTCGGTTCGGCGCGAAGACCCAGGAGAACATCGCTCGGGGACTCAGACAGCTGCGGTCGTCCGGCGGTCGGGTGAAGATCGACACGGCGCTCGACGTCGCCGAGGGCTTCATCGCGCACCTGTCGGCGCTGCGGCAGGCGCGTCGCGTCGCGTACGCGGGCTCGCTGCGCCGGAAGAAGGAGTCGATCGGCGACGTCGATCTGCTCGTCGCGGGGTCCGACGCCACGCCCGTGATGGACGCCTTCGTCGCGCACCCGTCGGTCGCCCGCGTGCTCGCCCACGGCGACACGAAGTCCTCGGTCGTGACGAGCGTCCGCCTGCAGGTGGACCTCCGGGTCGTTCCCTCCGAGGCATGGGGCGCGGCGATGATCTACTTCACCGGCTCGAAGGCGCACAACATCCGGATCCGGGAGATGGCGGTGCGACAGGGGCTCAAGCTCAGCGAGTACGGACTGTTCGACGCGAAATCGGGCGAGCTGCTCGCGGCGGACACCGAGGAGGCGGTCTACGCACGGCTCGGGATGGCCCCGGTGGATCCGGCGCTCCGCGAGGACCGCGGGGAGGTCGAGGCGGCCCTCGCGGGCGAGCTCCCCACCCTCGTCACGGAACGTCAGCTGAAGGGCGACCTGCACACCCACACCAACCTCACCGACGGGCTGGCCAGCCTCGAGGACATGGTGGCGCGCGGGGTGGAGCTCGGCTACGTCTACTTCGCGATCACCGATCACGCGCCCAACCTGTACATGCAGCGCATGACCGAGGACAAGATCCTCGCCCAACGCGAACGCGTCGAGCGACTCCGCGCGACCTATCCGAAGATGACGCTCCTGCACGGGACCGAGCTGAACATCGATCCAGACGGCGACGTCGACTGGGACGCCGCGTTCCTCGCCGGCTTCGACCTCACCGTCGCGTCGGTCCACTCGCACTTCGCGCAGTCCCGCGACGACATGACCGCCCGCGTGATCCGGGCGATCGAGAACCCCTTCGTGGACATCATCGGCCACCTCACGACGAGGCAGATCGGGAAGCGCCCACCGGTCGACCTCGATCTCGAGGCGGTGTTCGAGGCGGCCGGACGGACGGGGACCGCGATGGAGATCAACTCCCACCCCGACCGGCTGGATCTGTCGGACGAGCACGTCCTGTGGGCGCGGCGGCACGGCGTGCGCTTCGCGGTAAACACCGACGCGCACGCCGTGCCGCACCTCGACCATCGTCGGTTCGGCGTGGGCATGGCACAGCGCGGCTGGCTCACGAAGGACGACGTGATCAACGCGTGGCCGCTCTCGAAGCTGCGACGGTTCCTGGCTGCGCACCGGCCGTGACGCCCGCGAAGCTGCCGCGCTCGTTCTTCGCCCGGGCGGCGACCGAGGTGGCCCCTGACCTGCTCGGGAGCGTCCTCGTGCGGACGTTCCCAGATGGCTCGCGGGCCGGCGCCCGCATCGTCGAGGTGGAGGCCTACGGCCCCGACGATCCGGCCAGCCACTCGTTCCGCGGCGAGACGGCCCGGAACGCCGTGATGTTCGGACGGCCGGGGCATCTGTACGTGTACTTCATCTACGGGATGCACCACTGCATGAACGCGGTCGCCGGGCGGACGGGGGAGGGCGCCGCGGTCCTGCTGCGGGCGGGAGAGCCGCTCGCCGGCCTCGAGGGCATGCGGGCGCGGCGCGGCCGCGATCGGCAGACGGAGCTGTGCTCCGGACCCGGCCGGTTCGCACAGGCGCTCGGCGTGGATCGCACCGACGACGGGCTCGACCTGGTCAGGGGTCCGTCCGCATGGATCGAGCGAGGTGTCCGGGCCGAGCGGATCGGGTCGGGTCCTCGCGTCGGCGTCCACGAGACCGAACGCTCCTGGCGCTACTGGCTCGAGGGCAACCCCTTCGTCTCGCGGGGCAGACCGGGTCCGCCTACGGGTCGGCCTCGTCCTCCTCGATCGGCGTCCACGCGATCGTGATCGTCACGGTCGACGTCTGGAACGCCTCCGTCCCCGCGGACGGCTCCTGGGCGATCACCGTGCCCGTTGGCTGGGTCGACGGCGCGGCGCGCACGTCGACGTAGAAGCCTGCGTCGGTCAGGCCCTCGATCGCGAGAGGTTCCGTCAGGCCGATCGTGGAGGGGATCGACACCTTCTGCAGCGACGACGGAGACGTGCACAGGGTTCGAGGCTCGGTGCCGACGAGGAACTCCATCGTCTGGATGTTCTGCGGCAGCGTGAACGGGTTCGGCAGGCAGTACGGCTCCTGCGTGGCGTCGACCGCGACCGAAACGAACCCGATCTCCGGTTCGGGGAACTCGTCCACCGGCAGCCCTCTCGCCGCCTCGAGCATGAGCAACCGCCAGATCTGCGCGGGCCAGGTGCCGCCGTAGACCGTGGTCCTGGTCCTGGGCGGCTCCATCCGGACCTGACCCCGCGGGAATCCGATCCAGACGGCCGCCACCATCTGCGGGATCGCCCCGACGAACCAGGCGTCGGAGTGATCCATCGCGGTGCCGGTCTTCCCGATCTGGGGGCGGCCGATGTTGGCGGCGGTCCCGGTACCGAACAGCACGGCCTCGTTCAGGATCCCGTTGGCCACCGCCGTCACCTGGGGGTCGAGGACCCGCTTCGGCGCCGCGTCCGCCTCCCAGATCACCTCGCCTCGGGCGTCGGTGATCCGCGAGACCGGGACGGGCTGGGCGTGGAGCCCGCCGGTCGCGAGCGTGCCGTACGCGGAGGCCATCTCGAGCGTGTTGACCTCGTTCGTCCCGAGCACCGCGGACAGGTACGGCCGCAGCGGTCGTCGTGGGTTGCTCACGCGGCGGCAACAGCGCAGCCCCATCCGCTCTGCCACCTCGATCACGGTCTCGGGACCCAGCCGGTCGATCACCTGCGCGTACACGGTGTTCACCGAGTGCACCGTCGCGGAGCGAAGCGTCATCGTGCCGAACCCGGTCCCCTCGGCGTTCGTCACCTCCCAGATCTCCCCGGTCTCCAGCGGGAGCAGCAGGGACGAGGGCGCGGAGAACGTCTCGGACGCCGACATGCCCTCCTCGAGTGCCGCCACGAGCGCGAACGGCTTGAACGCGGAGCCGGACTGCCGGCCGCTGCCGCCGGCGGCGGTCGCGAGGTTGACCCGCCCGGGCGCCCGGTCACGCCAGTAGTCCTGCTCGTCGCCGCCGACCATCGCCAGGACGAACCCGTCGCGAGGGTCCAGGACCGTCACCGCGGCCGAGGGGTCGTCCGGGTAGGACAGCACCGAGTCCACCGCGCGTTGGGCCGCCGCCTGCACCCCGGGTCGGATCGTCGTGTGGATCCGGAGTCCCCCCGTGAACAGGAGGCGGTATCGATCCTCACGCGTCTCACCGAACGCCGGGTTGCTGAGGAACCATTCCTTCAGGTAGTCGACGAAGTAGGGGTAGTCGTAGCGGCCCAGCGCCGTCACTTGATCCAGTCGGATCGGCCGCGACCCCGCGTGGCGGCGCTGGGCCGCTGAGATCATCCCGAACTCCTCCATCAGGCGGAGGACCACGCCGCGCCTGCCGCGCGCCCGGCGCGGGTGCTCGTATGGGTCGAAGTGTCCGGGGCTCGTGATCAGGCCGGCGAGGAGCGCGGACCGAGCGAGGTCGAGGTCCTTGGCGTCGATCCCGAAGAACGTGCGGGCGGCGGCCTGGACACCGTAGGCACCCTTCCCGAAGTAGACCGTGTTCAGGTACCGGGTGAGGATCTCGTCCTTGGAGAGCCGGTCCTCGAGCTGCCACGCGAGCACGGCCTCGCTCAGCTTGCGTCCGACCGTTCGGTCCGCGCCCGTGTACACGTTCTTCACGAGCTGCTGCGTGATCGTGGACCCGCCCTCCTCGATGCTCCCGTCTCGCAGGTTCACGTACGTGGCGCGGAGGATCGCCCGACCGTCGATCCCGTGGTGGAGGTAGAAGCGACGATCCTCGATCGCGACGACGGCGTCGCGGATCCACGTCGGGATCCGCGACGTCGGCAGCACCACGCGGTCCTCGACCGCGTGGAGCTCGGTGATCGTGGAGTCGTCCGCCGCGTAGACGAACGAGGTCTGCGCCAGTTGGCGTCGCGGGTACTCCTCGAGGTGGACGCCACAGGCAGCAGACAACACGGCACCGGCGACCGCGACGGCCGCCAGGGGGAAGAACCGGCGGTTCATCGCGGCGAGCATACCCCCCGTCCCGCACGGGATCGGGAGGTACCGCTGGTAGCATCGCCGCGCCATGACGGCCGACGCGCTGACGACGCTCTCGAGCGGCAGCGTCGACCTGATCCCCGAGGGCGGTCTCGAGGAGAAGCTGGCGACCGGCCGGTCGCTCCGCGTGAAGCTCGGCGTCGACCCGAGCCGGCCGGATCTGACCCTCGGGCACGCGGTCGTCCTGAACAAGATGCGGCAGTTCCAGGACGCCGGCCACGTGGCCGTGCTGATCGTCGGCGACTTCACGGCGAGGATCGGCGATCCCTCCGGTCTGACTGAGACGCGGCCGATGCTCGGCGAGGAGGAGATCCGCGAGAACGCCGGGACCTACCTGGCCCAGGCCGGCAAGGTGATCGACGTCGACGCCGCCGAGATCCACGGCAACGCGGAGTGGCTGGCGTCGATGGAGATGGGGGAGCTCCTCCGGCTCGCCTCGACCGCGACGATCGCCCAGATGCTCGAACGTGAGGACTTCCGCGACCGCTACCGGGGAGGGCAGGCGATCAGCCTCGTCGAGTTCCTGTACCCGCTGTTCCAGGGGTTCGATTCCGTGGCCGTCCGGGCCGACGTCGAGCTCGGCGGCACGGACCAGACGTTCAACCTCCTGATGGGCCGCGAGGTCCAGCGCGCCTACGATCAGGAGCCGCAGGTCGTCCTCACCTTGCCGCTCCTGGAGGGCACGGACGGCGTGCGGAAGATGTCGAAGTCGCTCGACAACTACATCGGGCTGACCGAGCCGCCCGACGAGATGTTCGGGAAGCTGATGCGGATCCCCGACGGGCTGATCGCGAAGTACCTGTGGCTGACGCTCTCGCCGGCGCCCGAGGAGGTCGAGGCGATCGAGCGGGGGCTCGGCGACGGCTCGGTCCATGCGAACGACGCGAAGCGGCGGCTGGCGCGGGGCGTGGTGGACCGCTACCACGGTCCCGGTGTCGGGCAGGAGGCCGAGGGCAGGTTCGACCTCGTCCATCGGGAGCGGGAGATCCCGCCGGACGTAGCCGACGTCCCCGTCCCGGAGGCGGCCCTCCGGGATGGCCGGATCTGGCTCCCGCGACTCCTCGTCGAGCTCGGCCGAGCGAAGTCGAACGGCGAGGCGCGCCGGCTGATCGAGCAGGGCGGCATCCGTCTGGACGGAGAGCCGGTCTCGGATCCGGATCGGGAGCTGGCTCCGGAGGAGCTGCGAGGCCGTGTGCTGCAGGTAGGACGGCGATGGTTCGGGCGTCTCGCCTGAGGCATCTCCTCGGTTGACGCCACTGGGCTCACTGCTATGCTTCCAGGTCGGCGCAACCCGGGGGACGCATCTAGCGGTGTGACCTGCGGTTCTGCGTCTCGTCGCACCTTGAGAACTGAACAGCGTGTCAAGAGCCGATGCTTGCCATCGTTCACATCGGCGCGGTTCGCCGTGCCCTGGGAACGACGGCACGTACCATCCGTCCGGACGCTCAGGCGTCCGGTCGGGGAAGGTCTCCGCGGGCGAGTGCCTCGCCGGCGGGACCGACCTCCATCAAGTCGAACGGGACCGATCCGTCGGTTCCGATCGATCTCTACGGAGAGTTTGATCCTGGCTCAGGACGAACGCTGGCGGTGCGCCTAACACATGCAAGTCGAACGGTGAACCGGGCTTCGGCCCGGGGATCAGTGGCGAACGGGTGCGTAACACGTGGGCAACCTGCCCCCGACCCTGGGATAACCCCGGGAAACCGGAGCTAATACCGGATACTCTCCTCCGACCACATGGCCGGATGAGGAAAGGTCCGCCGGTCGGGGATGGGCCCGCGGCCTATCAGCTCGTTGGTGGGGTAACGGCCTACCAAGGCGACGACGGGTAGCTGGTCTGAGAGGACGACCAGCCACACTGGGACTGAGACACGGCCCAGACTCCTACGGGAGGCAGCAGTGGGGAATCTTGCGCAATGGGCGAAAGCCTGACGCAGCGACACCGCGTGGGGGACGAAGGCCTTTCAGGTCGTAAACCCCTTTCGGCAGGGACGAAGCGATCTCGTGACGGTACCTGCAGAAGAAGCCTCGGCTAACTACGTGCCAGCAGCCGCGGTAACACGTAGGAGGCGAGCGTTGTCCGGAATCATTGGGCGTAAAGAGCGCGCAGGCGGCCCGGCAAGTCGGGTGTGAAATCTCGGGGCTCAACCCCGGAACTGCATCCGATACTGCCGGGCTAGAGGTAGGTAGGGGAGATCGGAATTCCTGGTGTAGCGGTGAAATGCGCAGATATCAGGAGGAACACCGGTGGCGAAGGCGGATCTCTGGGCCTTACCTGACGCTCAGGCGCGAAAGCTAGGGGAGCGAACAGGATTAGATACCCTGGTAGTCCTAGCCGTAAACGTTGGGTGCTAGGTGTGGGCGGTTATCGACCCCGTCCGTGCCGAAGCTAACGCATTAAGCACCCCGCCTGGGGAGTACGGCCGCAAGGCTAAAACTCAAAGGAATTGACGGGGCCCCGCACAAGCGGCGGAGCATGCGGCTTAATTCGATGCAACGCGAAGAACCTTACCTGGGTTTGACATGCAGGGTGGAACCCGTGAAAGCGGGCGCTCTTCGGAGCCTGCACAGGTGGTGCATGGCTGTCGTCAGCTCGTGCCGTGAGGTGTTGCCTTAAGTGGCGCAACGAGCGCAACCCCTGTCCTTAGTTGCCAGCGGATCATGCCGGGAACTCTAGGGAGACTGCCGGTGCCAAACC
>DASUPO010000071.1:0-16363 GCA_036281075.1 Actinomycetota bacterium
GGGCCAGTAGTCCTCCGGGCTGATGTGGTCGTCGAAGACCAGCACGTGCTCGGTCAGACCCTGGGCCCGAGCCACCAGCAGGGCCGGGTCGTTCACGTCGGCGATCGAGATCGTCTCGATCCCGGCCTCGATCGCGGCACCGGCGAACCCGTGATCGGCGACGACGAGGTCTGGGCGCTCGGCGGCCAGCATCCGGCGCATCGCCTCCGGCCAGTGTGTGTGGCGAGGCCGTTCGCCGTCCGTGACCATCCCCACGGCCCCGTGATACGCGATCGTCCATGCGTGCCCGACGTGCTCGTCGAACCAGGACTCCCCTGCCGCGGGACGGACGATCGTCGCGCCGCGAGCCTCCACCAGGTCGGCGATGGACCCGTACAGCGGGTCGAGGTCGCCCGGATGCCCGGTCGCGAACAGCACGCGCTCGTCGCGCCGGGCCGCCTCGGAGAGCCACGCCCCCATCGCCTCGCATGCGTCGAGGACCGCGCCGGCGTCGATGTCCGGGGAGCCCTCGGTGGCAAGCTCGTCGATCGGAACGCCCGACGCCTCCCCCACGATCCGCACGATGTCCGCGAACTCGAACGGCTCGGGCATGTTCGTCAGGCCGAACAGCTTGTCGGGGTCGTGGTCCACGAGCATCCGGATGTTCCCGAACACGTTGTGGTGGGGGTGGCCGGCGGGGCCGGCGACGCCGCCGGCCACGAGGGCCGCCTCGAGCTCCGCCCGAGGGTACGAGCGCGGCTGCCAGCGCTCGTCGAGCGCGGGCAGTCGCGCCGCGTGGGCTCCGATAACGTCCATGGCTCCATCCCATCGTAGGAGGGATCGCCTGAACGTCTCGGGAGCGGTGGTCGTCGTCGTGGGCGCCTCGTCCGGGATCGGCGAGGCGACCGCGCTCGCGTTCGCGCAGCGAGGCGCGCGCGTGGTCGTCGCGGCGCGACGGACCGAGCGCCTGGACGCGATCGTCGACCGCATCGAACGCGCCGGCGGCCGCTCGCTCGCCGCCACCTGCGACGTCACCCGCCCCGACCAGCTCGAGACCCTGCGCGTCCTCACCGAGGAGGCGTTCGGACCGACGGACGTCCTCGTGAACAGCGCCGGGATGCGGGGGGGCGGAGATTTCGCATCCCTGGACTACGACCGGATCGAGGAGCACGTCCGCCTGAACGTCCTCGGCGTGCTGTTCGGCTCGCGTGCGTTCCTGCCGGGGATGCTCGCGCGCGGCAAAGGCCACGTCGTGAACGTCGGCTCGCTCGCGGGGAGGTTCGCGACGCCCGGCAACGCGATCTACGGGGCGACGAAACACGCCGTCGTGGCGTTCTCGGAGGCGACGAACTACGAGACCGAGGGGCGGAACGTCCGCGTGACCTCGGTGAACCCCGGATTCGTCGACACGGAGGGGTTCCCGCAGCGGGACCTGCCCGACTGGGCCGTGCTGAGGATGCGGAGCGTGACCGATGCGATCGTCCGGGTCGTGCGGGACGACATCGCGCCCGAGTACTCGGTTCCCCGCTGGGCGGGCCCGCTGCAGCTGTTCCGCGTCCTGACCCCGCCGCTGTACCGTTGGGGGGTGAAGCGGGTCCGACGCGCCCGCCATCCCGACCCCTCGAGCCGATGACATCCGTGACCTTCCAGGCGGTCGTCGAGCCCGCCCGCGGCGGCGGGCACGTGCTCGAGGTCGAGCGCGAGCTCGCCGAGCGGATCGGCGCGAAGCACATGACGCGCGTGCGCAGAACGCTCGACGGCACGGACTATCGGAGCAACGTGGCGTCGATGGGCGGGCGGCTCGTGCTCGGCGTCCGCGAGATGACGCTGCGGGCGGCCGGACGCGACACCGGGGATACCGCGGCGGTCACGATGGAGCTCGACACGGAGCCGAGGGAGAAGGATCGTTGAGTCGCGGCACGACCGTCGCGCCCGTCGAGGTCGAGCGACCCGTCGGCGACGAGGTCCACGAGCCGGACCTGCCGTGGATCGTGATCGTCTGGAACGACCCGATCAACCTGATGACGTACGTGACGTGGGTGTTCATGCGGCTCTTCGGGTACCCGCGCGAGAAGGCGGAGAAGCTGATGTGGGACGTCCATACGAAGGGCCGCGCCGTCGTGTCGTCGGGTCCGCTCGAGAAGGCCGAGGCGGACGTCGCGCGGCTGCACTCCCACGGCTTGTGGGCGACCCTCGAGAAGGAGTCCTGACGTGGCGCCGTTCCGCCGGCGCAAGGGGCGGTTCGTCGTCGGCCTGGGCGCCGGCGAACGGGAGCTCCTGACCGAGCTCTGCCGCCAGACGCGCGACCTGCTCGAGGCGGAGGATCCGTCGAGCGACCCCTCGGTCGCCCGGCTGTTCCCGGCGGCGTACAAGGACGATCCGTTGCGGAGCCTCGAGTTCGAGACGAACCTGGGCCGGGCGCCGAAGAACGGCAAGCTCGCGGCGATCGAGACGCTGGAGCGGACGCTGGGGGCCCGGGAGCTGTCCGAGGAGGAGTTCCTCCAGTGGATGGGGGCGGTCAACGACTTCCGGCTGCTGCTCGGGACGAGGATCGAGATCACCGAGGAGGCGACCGAGCGCGACTACCCGGACGATCATCCGGACCACGACGCCTTCCAGGTCTACGTCTATCTCACGTGGCTGGAGGATCGGATGCTGCGCGCCCTGGACGCGCCCAGACCGAGCGCCCGTTCAGTCGGCGGGCGGGACCGACCGGAGCCGGAGTAAGCGGCGCCACCACTGCGGATGGCGGCGGCGCCACTCGACGGCGAGGCGTCGGTGTTGAGCCTTCGTCGCGGGGTGCTCGTTGTCGCTCCACGTCGGGACGAGCACGCTCGTGGGGCGGCCCGGGATCTCGTTCGGGCCGCGCATCGCCATGGGCCCACGGTACGCGCGACGGGATCGTGTCGCAACGGCCGTCCGCCGGTGGCTGTCGGTTTCATGCCTCCATCGAACCGACCTGGTGCATCTTCAGCATGTTCGTCGTGGTACGCCCGGCGGGCATCGAGGCCGCCATCACGACGATCCGGCCCTCCTCGGCGAGCCCGGCGCCCCGGAGCCGTTCGTCCATCATCGCGATCATCCCGTCCGTGTCGGGTGGACGCTCCGCCGCGTGGGCGTCGACCCCCCAGAGCAGGCCGTTCGCGCGCCGAACCTCGGCGTCGGGGATGAACGCGTGGATCGGGACGCGCGGTCGCTCCGAGGAGAGCAGCGCGGCCGTGCGACCCGTCGTCGTGTAGCAGGTGATCGCGACGACGTCGGGGTCGCCTTCGACGATCGACGCGGCCGCGTGCGCCACTGCGGCCGCCTCGCCCGCGTGCTGGCAGCGGGGCTGGGCGGCCCGGTACTCCGCGCCCCGTGACTCGACCGCGGTCGCGATCCGGATCGCGACCGAGGCCGACTCGAACGGGTGGTCGCCGATCGCCGTCTCGCCCGAGAGCATGATCGCGTCGGCGCCGTCAAGGACCGCGGTGGCGACGTCGTTCGCCTCGGCCCGGGTCGGCCGAGGCGACCGGATCATCGACTCGAGCATCTGCGTGGCCACGATCACCGGCCGCCCGGCGATCCGTGCCGCTCGCAGCAGTCCCTTCTGCACCAGGGGGATCTCCTCGAGCGGGAGCTCGACGCCGAGGTCCCCCCGCGCCACCATCGCGGCGTCCGCGACCTCCAGGATCCGCTCGAAGCCCTCGACCGCGGGCCGCGTCTCGATCTTGGCAACGATCGGGACCGCCCGGTCCCCCATCGCGTCGCGGAGCTGGGCCACGTCGTCCGGGTCGCGGACGAAGGACTGCGCCACGAGGTCGACGCCGAGGTCGAGGACGCGGCCGAGCATCTCACGGTCGCGGTCGGTCACCGGCGGCAGCCCGAGCCGCTCGGCCGGCACGTTCACCCCTTGATGACTCCGCACGGCGCCGCCGCGGACGCACTCGGTCACCGCCACGTCCCCTTCACGCGCCCGAACGATCAGCTCCGCCGCGCCGTCGGCGAGCAGGACGCGGTCACCCTCGCGCAGGTCGTGCGCAAGGCCGGCGTACGTCGTGGCGGCGCCGATGTCGTCGCCCTCCCCGTCGGGGCGGAGCTCGAAGCGCTGGCCGGGCCGGAGCGTGAACGGGTCCGGCCGGAGCTCGCCGAGGCGGACCTTCGGGCCGGGGAGGTCGGCGAGGATCGACAGCGAGCGGCCGACGTCGGCCTCCACCTCGCGGACGAGCGCGACGCCGCGCGCGTGGTCCTCGTCCGTGCCGTGCGAGCAGTTGATCCGGAGCACGGTCGCTCCGGCCCGGACGAGGCCCCGGATCATCGTCGGCGTCGCGCTGGCGGGCCCCAGCGTGCAGACGAGCTTCGTGCGGGCGCTCATGCGTCGAGGACCTCCGCGCGGACCTGCGCGGCGACGGCCAGCGCCTGGTGATCGGCGGACCCCGGGCCGAGGTCGGGCTCGGAGAACGTCGACGGCACCTCGGCCCCGGAGCGTCGCTCCGCCTCCTCGACGAACGCCTCCGGCAGCTCGTCGGGGAGCTCGTCGAGGGCGTCGACCATCTCCGCGAAGGCGAGGGTCCACGCGCGCGGCACGACGCGCGCCCACTCGTAGCCGCCGCCGCCCGTCGCGATCCAGCGACCGGTGGAGGCCCGGTGGGCGAGCGCGTGCAGGTCGCGGGCGCACTCCCGGTAGGCGCGCGTCGTGAGCCGGAGCTGCGCGAGCGGGTCGGACGCGTGCGTGTCGCAGCCGAGCTGCGTCACGAGCACGTCCGGCCCGAACCGCTCGACCGCCGGCGGGATCACGGCGCGGAACACCTCGAGCCAGGCGTCGTCGCCGACGTCCGGGGGCAGCGGGATGTTGATCGCCGACCCGGGCGCCGCGGGACCGCCCCGCTCCTCGAGCCCCCCCGTCCCGGGGAAGAACCATCCCGGCAGGTACTGGTGGATCGAGATCGTCAGCACCCGGGGGTCGTCCCAGAAGATCGCCTGGACGCCATCCCCGTGGTGCACGTCGACGTCGACGTACGCGATGCGTTCCGCGCCCTCCCGCAGCAGCCAGGCGATCGCGATCGCGGGGTCGTCGTACACGCAGAAGCCGCTCGCTCGGGCCGGCATCGCGTGGTGGAGCCCGCCCGCGGCGT
The DNA here is from genome assembly GCA_036281075.1 of Actinomycetota bacterium. Lineage (GTDB taxonomy): Bacteria > Actinomycetota > UBA4738 > UBA4738 > HRBIN12 > JAJNBA01. Next base: position 5,094 of record DASUPO010000071.1, read on the forward strand.
TGAACGCGTGCTGGACGGTGCCCCGCCACACGGCCTCCGCCGCGGTGACGGACGCGCCCGCGACGAGCGCGCCGGCCTCGTGCATCCGCTCGAAGATCGGGTTGTCTCCCGGCCCGTAGCCGTACCGTCCCCACGAGCCGTCGACGCCCTCGCCCGCGGCCTTCGTCGCCTCGATGAACGCGTCGGTGTGGACGAGCCCCAGCACGTCGTCCGGCGCCGGCTCGCACCCCAGCACCTCGACGCCCGGGCGCGCGTCCAGCCCGGCGGCGCCGATCAGCTCCCACGTCAGCAGGACACGATCCGGGCGGAGCGGGTGCCCGGGGCCGTGATCGTAGATCCGGGCCTCGGGGCAGCGGACCAGCGCGACCCCCTCGCTCACGACACGGTGCGGACGGCGGCGACGGTCCGCTCCACCAGCGTCGCGGCCTCGTCGTCGGACAGGCAGAACGGCGGGCCGAGCATCACGAGGTCGCCGTTCGCCCCGTCCACGTGCCCGGTCGAGGGATACACGAGCAGGCCGGCCTCCCTCGCGGCCTCGCGCACCCGCTCGGCGACCCGAGCGGTCCGGGCGAACGGCTCGAGCGTCTCGCGGTCCCGGACCAGCTCGATCCCGATCATCAGCCCGAGGCCCCGGACGTCGGCCACGGTCGTGGCGTCCGCGAGCTGGGCCGCCAGGTCCGACCGGAGCCGCTGGCCGAGCTCGCGGCTCCGGTCCACGAGCCCGGCCTTCAGCTCCCGGAGCACCGCGAGCCCGGCCGCGGCGCCGAGCGCGTGGTGCGACCACGTGAAGCCGTGGACGAACCCCGTTCCCTCCGTGATCGCCTCGTGCACGCGGCCGGACGCGGCCGCGAACCCGAACGGGACGTAGCCGCTCGTCGTCCCCTTGCCGGCGGTCAGCAGGTCCGGCTGCACGTCCCAGTGCTCGACCCCGAACCACGCGCCCGTCCGCCCGAAGCCCGTCATCACCTCGTCGGCGATCACGAGCACGTCGTGCGCGCGGCACACCGCGGTGATCGCGGCCCAGTAGCCCTCGTCCGGCACGGCGGCGCCGAGCGTCGCGCCCGCGATCGGCTCGGCGATGAATGCCGCGATCGTGTCCTCGCCGTAGGACCCGATCAGCTTCTCCAGCTCTGCGGCGTGCCAGTCGGCGCAGCCGTGGGGGTGCCGCGGGTTCTCGCACCGGAGCTCGTACGCCGCCGAGACGTGGAGGAACCGCCCCAGCCACGGCGTGTACGGCTTCCGGAGCGGCACCTTGCCCGAGGCGTCGAGCGCGCCGATCGTGTTGCCGTGGTACGACGCACGGCGGCCGATCACGATCGAGCGGCCGGCCTGCCCCTTCGCCACGTGGTAGGCGCGCGCCATCTTCAGGGCGGTCTCGACGGCCTCCGAGCCGCCGGAGACCGGGTACACCCGCGCGTCCTCGATCGGCAGGATCGCCGCGACCTCCTCCGCGTAGGCCTCCACGGCCTCGGTCGTGAACGCGGTCGGGTGCACGTACTGCGTCCGCGCGAGCTGCTCGGCGATCGCGTCGATCACCGAGGGGACGCCGTGGCCGACGTTCACGACGATCGCGCCCCCGGCGCCGTCGAGGTAGCGCGTCCCGTCCGCGTCGGTGATCCAGACGCCCTCCGCGGACACGGCCGTGGGCAGGTCCGGGGTCGCACGCGAGAACACGTGGCTCACGGGCCCAGGCTACTTCGTGTACATGCCCTGGGGATCGAGCTCCTCGCGGAGGAGCCGGAGCTCCTCGTCGGTCGGCCGGGGGGTCTCGGTCACGTCGGGCGAGACGCGGGGCTCCCAGCCCATGTTCGCGCGAACGTCGTCCAGCGCGACGCCCGGGTGGACCGTCCGCAGGGTCATCTCCCCCGTCTCCTCGTCGAACCCGTAGGTCGCCAGGTCGGTGACGACGTTCGTGGGGCCGCTCCCCGACCATCCGCGGGCCCGGTCGTGTTCGGGATCGCCGCTGTGTCCGGGGGACGTGCGGAAGTGCAGCTCCTCCACGAACGACCGCTCGGCCTGGCGCATGATCACGAGGATCTGGCGGGCGTGGATCGCGATCTCGCAGGCGCCGCCCGAGCCCGGCAGCCTGACCTTCGGCCGCCCGTAGTCGCCGATCACCGTGGTGTTCAGGTTCCCGAACCGGTCGATCTGGGCGCCGCCCAGGAAGGCGACGTCGATCAGGCCCGCCTGCAGGTAGAACGCGAACAGCTCGAACATCGAGGTGATCGCGGTGGAGCCCGTCGCGAGCGTCGGGTCGCCGATCGACAGCGGGAGCCGTCGCGGCCGGGCGCCGAAGACGCCGGACTCGTAGACGAGCTGGAGCTCGGGCGCGACGGTGCGCTGCGCGAGGTTGCACACGATGTTCGGCAGGCCGACGCCCACGAAGCAGTTCTCGACGCCCGTGAGGAGCCGCGCGCTCGCCGCGATCATCAGCTCGTTCTTCGTGTACCCGCTCACGCGTACATCCCGTAGTCGACCTCGCCGGACGGCGCCGGCCCGGGCTTCAACGACGCCCAGTGCTCCGCACCCCACTTCTCGACGTAGTCCGCGTGGGAGCCGAGGTCGTACACCCACTCCTGGAGCCAGCCCTCGAGGGTCTTCGGATCGCGCGCGATCGCGTCCCACGCCAGGTAGAACGCGTTGTCGCGGTCGTAGTAGCCCTGCGCGAACGACGGGTGGCACGCGAACGGCTCCTCGACGACGGCGTCGACCACGATCCCGGGGATCACGGTGCGGTTCGGGTCCCGCCGGATCACGTCGCCGTCGACGAGCTCCTCGACCACCACGATCACCCGCTCGGCCGCGAACGCCGCCTCCTTCTGACACCCGAGCAGGCCCCAGATCTGGGCGTTCCCGTCGCGATCGGCGCGCTGTGCGTGCACGATCGTGACGTCCGGCTTCAGCGGCGGCACGACGTAGACCTCGTCGCCGTCCTCGTACGGCGACGTGATCGGGACGATCCTCGGGTTCACCGCCGGGATGTCGGACTCGAAGTAGCTGCGGATCGGGAAGAACGGGAGGTTCGACGCGCCCGCCACGTAGCGGCACACCATCCCGAAGTGCGAGTACTCCTCGACGTCCAGGGGGCCGGGCTCCTGGTCCTCGATCCGGCGCCGGACCGCGTGCAGCGACCCGACGCCGGGGTTCCCCAGCCAGGAGAAGATCAGCTTCCGCGCGACGCCCGCGCCGATCATCTGGTCGTAGATCACGTCGGGCGTCATCCGCGCGAGCGTGAGGTCGCGCCTGCCCTGCCGGATGATCTCGTGCCCCGCCGCGAAGCAGATCAGGTGGGTGAACCCTTCGATCGCCACGGTGTCCCCGTCGCGCACGAGGTCCGCGACGGCTTCCCGCATCGTCGCGACCTTGCTCATCCCGCCGCCGCCCGCCGTTCCATCAGGGACCGGGCGTCCAGCCGTCCTCGGGCCCTCGCAGGACGCAGAGCTCGTTGCCCTCCGGGTCCCGCATCACGGTCCAGAAGCTGCCCTCCTCGTCGACCCGACCCTGGATCGTGGCGCCGAGCCCCCGGAGCCGCTCGACCTCCGCGGCCATCGACCCGCTCGGTCGCAGGTCGATGTGTACCCGGTTCTTGACCGACTTCGCCTCCGGCACCGGCTGGAAGTACAGGCCGCCGGCGGCCGCGGACGGCTCCCGGACGAGCGCCCCGTCCTGGTCCGACTCCGGGTCGAGCTCGAAGCCGAGCGCGTCCGCCCAGAACCGCGCGAGCTGCATCGGGTCCGCGCAGTCGAACGTGACGGTGTCGATCCGGACCGACACGGCGCCTCAGGCCTCGGAGGGCCCGGCCGCGGCCACGACCTCTTCGAAGAGCTCGAGCGCGACGCGGGCCTGGTCCTCGCGGAACACGAGCGGCGGGGACACGCGGATCGCGGACTCGCCACAGCCGAGCAGCAGCAGGCCGCGCTCGAACGCGTCGCGTTCGACCGCGTCGGCGATCGCGTGGTCGGGCAGCTCGACGCCGATCATCAGGCCGAGCCCGCGCACCTCCCGGATCGCGTCGTGCCGGCTCTGGACGTCGCGCAGCCCGTTCATCAGGAGGTCGCCGACCTTGGCCGCGTTCTCCAACAGCTCCTCGTCGCGGATCACGTCCAGCGTCGCGATCGCCGCCGCGCAGGACAGCGGGTTCCCGCCGTACGTGGACCCGTGCGCGCCCTTCGACCACGTCATCACGCGGTCCGTCGCGATCATCGCGCCCAGCGGCATCCCACTCGCGATCCCCTTCCCGGCGATCAGGATGTCCGGCTCCACGCCGGCGTGCTCGATCGCCCACATCTTGCCGGTGCGCCCCATCCCGGACTGGACCTCGTCGGCGACGAGCAGGATCCCGTGCCGGTCGCACAGCTCGCGGAGCGCGCAGAGCCAGCCCTCCGGCGGGACGATGTAGCCGCCCTCGCCGAGCACCGGCTCCACGACGATCGCGGCCACCTCCTGGGGAGCGACGATCCGCTCGAAGAGGAAGCCCTCGAGGTGGTCGATCGTCGGGAACCCGTCTTCCCGCCCGGTCGGTGGGATCGGCATGTCCCGGCCGTCCCCGTAGTAGGCGTGGAGCACGCCCGGGAGCAGTGGGCCGAACCCGGTCCGGTACTTCGCCTTCGACGCGGTGAGCGACACGCTGCCGAAGGTGCGGCCGTGGAACGACCCGTAGAACGCGATCACGTACTGTCGGCCGGTGGCGTGGCGCGCGAGCTTGAGGCTCGCCTCCACCGCCTCGGTCCCGGAGTTCGTCAGGAACGAACGCGCGGCGTCCGACATCGGCGCGATCGCGTCCAGGCGCTCCGCGAGCTCCGAGTAGATCGGGAGGAAGAAGTCCGACGCCGAGTAGTGGATCAGCTCGGCCGCCTGTCGCTGGATCGCCTCGACGACGGTGAGGTGGCAGTGGCCCGTGGACGTGACCGCGATCCCCGCGTTCGCGTCGAGGAACACGTTCCCGTCGACGTCCTCCACGACCGAGCCGGCACCGCGCGCCGGCACGAACGGGTAGACGCGGGGCAGCGACGGCGACGTCGTGCGCGCGTCCCGTTCCAGGATCTCCCGGGCCTTCGGGCCCGGGAGCTCCGTGCGCAGCCGGGGGGCCTCGACCCCCTCGAGGCCCCCCGCGGTCACTCCTCGATCACCGTCCGGGACTGCTCGCGGAGGTACTGGGTGACGTAGTAGGGCCCGCCGCCGGCCTTGCCGGTCGTGCCCGAGCCCTTCCAGCCGCCGAACGGCTGGACGCCCGGCCACGCGCCGGTCGTGGCGCCCGCCCGCCGGTTCACGTACACGACGCCCGCCTGGATCTTGTCGAGCCACTCCTGGATCTCGTGGCGATCCTTGCTGAAGAACCCGGCGGTGAGGCCGTATTCGGTGTCGTTCGCCTTCGCGATCGCGTCGTCCAGGTCGTCGAACGGCGCCACGGCCACGAACGGGACGAACAGCTCCTTCTTCCAGAGCCAGCTGTCGTCGGGCGCCTCGACGATCGTCGGCTGCACGAACAGTCCGCGCTTCAGGTCGCCGTCGGTCAGGCGCTCGCCGCCGGTGATCACCGCGCCGTTCTTCTTCGCCTCCGCGGCGGCCTGCTCGAACGTCTCGACGGCGTCCTCGTTCACCACGGGCCCGAGGAACACCTCGCGCTCGAGCGGGTTGCCGACCTTGATCTTCTCGGTCTTCTCCTTCAGGAGCCGCACGAAGTCGTCGTAGACCTCGCGCTCGACGTACACGCGCGAGTTCGCCGAGCACTTCTGCCCGCCGAAGCCGAACGCCGACCGCAGCACGCCGTCGGTGGCGACGTCCAGGTCGGCGTTCTTCGTGACGATCGCCGGGTTCTTGCCACCCATCTCGGCGATCACCGGTTTGGGCACGTCCTGGACGAAGTTCTTGTAGATGTCCATCCCCACGGCGTAGGAGCCGGTGAACGTGATCCCGTTCACGTCGGGGTGACGCCACAACGCCTCCCCCGCGACCGCGCCGCGGCCGAGGAGCAGGTGGAAGGCGCCCGGCGGCACGCCGCCGTCGCGGTAGCACTCGTAGAGCTTGTAGCCGAGCAGCGCGCCCTGGTTCGAGGGCTTCAGGGCCACCGCGTTGCCGGCTACGAGCGCCCCGGAGGAGGGCCCGCCGGCGAGCGCGAACGGGAAGTTGAAGGGGCTGATCACGGCCCAGACGCCGTAGGGCCGCATCACGTCGTAGTAGTCCCCCGCGGCGCCGAGCCCGGACATCGGCGTCCGGAACCCGTCGTGCTTCTCGACCTCGTCGCAGTTCCAGCGGATCAGCTCCGCGGTCTCCTGGACGTCGCCGAGCGCCTCGAGCCGGCTCTTCCCGACCTCGAACGCCATCAGCGCGGCGAGGTCGAACAGGCGGTCCTCCATGACGTCGGCGACGTTGCGCAGGATCCGCACGCGCTCCTGCCAGCCGATCCGCTCCCACTCCAACGAGAACGCCTTCGCCGCCTTCACGGCGTCGTCGACGTCCCGCTCCGTCGCCTGCGAGAACCGCCCGACGATGATGTCCGAGTCGATCGGGGAGGGCTCCTCGTACTTCTCGTCGGTCCAGCGCTCCTGGCCTTTCACGACGAACGGCCACTCCTTGCCGAGCTCGGCGCGGGCGCGGTCGACGGCCTCGTCGTAGTTGCGCTGCAGGTCCTCGTTGTCCGCGGACAGGGTTGCGTAGGTGATCCGGAACTTCTCCGCCATCGGGATGCTCCTTCGATCAGGGGACAGGCTGGGATGGTATCGCCGCGCGTGGTGGGCTGACGGGGAACTTCATGGCCGAACGGGAGATTCCGCCCACGGCCGGGCGTATGCTCAGGCTCCCTATAGATGAGGCTCGTGACCTACGACCGGAGGGGGCACCGGCGACTGGGGGCGATCCTCGATGGGAGGGTGGTCGATCTGCCCGACGCCGTCGGGCACCCGGCCTTCCCCGCCACCCTCGAGGCGTTCGTGCAGAGCAGCCGGGGAACGGTGCTGGACGCCGCTCGTGCCGCCCTGAACCGCGACGACGTGCGTGACCACGTCGTCCGTCGCGCGCGCGTCCTCCCGCCGCTGTTCCCACGTTCATTGCTCCTGCCGCCGAGCCCCGAGAGCCTGGAGGGGCGTGACGGCGCGTCCCTGGAGCGGCCGATCGCGGCCCCGGAGCAGGACATCACCTGGCCGGCGGCGGCGGCGTGGCTCGACTTCGAGCCCAAGGTGGCCGCGGTCCTCGGCCTCGAGACGAGCGACGCCGAGCCCGATGCGGTCGGGGACCGGATCTTCGGCTACACGCTCGTCAGTGACTGGATCGCGAAGGACGCCTCGGGCGATCCGCTCGGCACGTCGGCCGGCCTGCCGATCGCGATCGGACCGTGCGTGGTGACCGCGGACTCGATCGACCCGCAGGCGATGTTCCTCCAGGCCAAGGTGGACGGCGACACGCTTGCCAAGGGGAACCTCAACGGGGCGGCGCGGAACCTGTTCGGCCTGATCGCGGCCGCGTCACACGGAACGGTGTTGGAGCGCGGCGACGCGTTCGCGCTCGGGCCGTTCCCCTCCCGCGACGACGACCCCGGCCGACAGCTGTGGCCGGGGGCCGTGGTGGAGCTGGCGGCCGAGGGGATCGGCACGCTACGGAACCGTCTCGGCACGCGAGGCTGACCGCCGTGGGCGCCGAGCACCGGCTCGCTCGCGCGATGCTCGAGGAGGCGCGATGGACGTTCCTCGACGAGGTCCGCGATCTCTCGATCGACGAGGCGCTCGACGCCGGCGGCGGCTACCGCTCGATCCTCGGGATCGCGAAGCACGCGGCCGCCTGGAGCGAGGTCTACCGGTCGTACGCGTTCGACGCGGCGCCACGCCACTGGAACGAGACCCACTGGCCCCGCGGCCTCCGTGACCGGATCGAGCCTTCCGCCGCGTACCTCGACGAGATCCGCTCGTGGTTCGAGCGGACGGCCGACGCGTGGCTGGCTTCCGTGGACGAGCCGACGGATCTCGATGAGGAGCGACCGTTGCACTGGGGCGGGACCGCGCCGCTCCGCGACATCGTCGCGATGGTCGGCCATCACTGGACGTATCACGCCGGCGAGATCAACGAGATCCTCGCGATCCGCCGACAGGAAGCCTGGGAGTACGCCGAGGAGGTCGAGGAGAACCACATCGAGACGACCGGCCACGGGGTCCGACCGGGCTGGATGACCGACGAGGAGGCCGCCGCCTTCGAGCGGGGCCCGGGCCGCCGCGCTTAACGGGAGCGCTTGGCGGCCTTCCGAGCGGCCGCGCGCTCGGCCGCCTGGCGCCGCTCGCGGTCCTTCTTCTTCCGGAGCCGGTCGTGCTTCCAGCGAACCTTGGCGAGCGCCCCTCGACCCATCAGCTCTGCTCCTCCTCGTCGCCACCGCGGGCGAGCTCCTCGCTCCGCTTCTTCGCCGCGTCGATCGCGTTCAGGAACGCGGCACGAACACCGGCCTCCTCGAGGTGCCGGATCGCCTCGATCGTCGTCCCGCCCGGCGAGGTGACCATCTCGCGGAGCTCCACCGGGTGCGTCCCCGTGTCGCGGAGCATCTTCGCGGATCCGAGCATCGTCTGGATGATCAGGTCGGTCGCGACGTCGCGCGAGAGCCCGAGCAGGATGCACGCCTCGATCATCGCCTCGGCCAGCAGGAAGAAGTACGCGGGCCCGGAGCCGCTCGTCGCGGTGACCGCGTCCAGGTAGCGCTCGTCGAGCCGGAGCACCTTCCCGACGTAGCCCAGGAGCTCCTCGGCGATCGCCAGGTGCTTGTCGTCGGCGTGCTTCCCGGCCGCGATCACGGACATCGCCTCGTCGACCATCACCGGCACGTTCGACATCACGCGTACGACTGGGACGTCGGGGAGGAGGTGCTGCTCCACGAAGGACGTCCGGATCCCGGCGGCGAAGCTCACGACGAGGTGCTCGCGCGTGACGTGCTCGGCGATCTGCCCGAGGAGCACCTCGAAGTCCTGCGGCTTGGCCATCAGCACGAGGACGGGAGCGGCCCGGCACGCCTCTGCGTTGTCGAGCGTGGTGGCCACGCCGAGGCGGTCCCCGAGCTCGCGCGCCCGTTCCTCGCGGCGGCACGTGACGAGGATCTCGTCGGTCGAACGCCCGCCGGCGCGCAACAGCCCGGCCACGAGGGCCTCTCCCATCCTTCCCCCGCCGAGGAAGGCGATCGTTCGTTCGCTCATCGGCTCTCTCGTCTCACGGCCGCGGACCGGCCGCCCGCACGGTACCGCATCGGCTCCGCCGCCTGGCTCACTCCGGCTGCGGCGCCAGGCCCCCGTGCAGCAGCTCGACGAATTCCTTGATCCGCATCGGCCGGCGTTCGGGACGACGGTGGATCAGTCCGGGGTCGAGGTCCTCGGACACGAGCGCGTCCTGGAACCGCTCGGCCATCCAGTCGAGCGTCGAGGCGATCATCTCCGCGTCGACGTCGTCACGGATCTCGCCGCGCCGGACGCCGAACTCGACGAACTCCAGGGTGCCGTAGGGGTCCTCGCTGCGCATGAAGCGGTCGACCGGTCGGCGGATGTCGAGGCCGGTGTCGTACCGGGCGATCAACGCGACCCGGTTGGGGACCGGGTCGGACGCGACGAGGTCCTCCGCGCGCTGGAGCCACCAGTCGAGGACGGCCCAGAACCCCTGCTCCACGACGTCGGCCGGCGCGTCCAGCCAGGCGGGGAGCTGTGAGACGGCTCGCTTGAACGCCTCGAGGAACAGACCTTCCTTGGACCCGAAGTCGAGGAACACGGTCCCCTTGGCGACCCCGACCTCGGTGGCCACGTCCTCGACGCGGGTCCCGCGGTAGCCGCGCTCGGCGAAGTGGCGCATCGCGGACTCGAGGATGCGGTCGCGTCGACTCTCGGTCATCGCGCGAGGAACGCTAGCGCAAACAGAGAACCCGAGGGACCTCCGGCTCGCTGGGAACCGAAGCTCCCAGCCACCTTCAGCCCCTCGGGCTCTGGTGCCCCAAGCAACCTCCGCGTTCTGCGCGCGGCTGCCGGACCGCCGACGGTGGTCGCACCTCGCGGCGCACCTCCGCCTTCGCGGGCTCCGGATCGCCTCGCGGCGCCCGTCTCCCGCGGACGCCCCGCTCGGATCCGCCTCGCGGCGTTCCGGCGGGGCCGCCGGGTCCAGCCTCGCGGCCTTCTCCGGCGGTCGGGGATCCACCTCGGATCCTTGCGGATCCTCCGAGGTCCCTCGCGTCCGGTTCGCCTTTCGGCGCCCGGCCGCTCGTCCGGCCCTCTCGCGTCGATCACCTCGACTGCTTGGAGCGAGGCGAACCATACCGACGGCCCCCGGGGGGGTCAACTTCGCGTTCCCGCAGGTCACCCCGCGAATGCGCAGGTCGCGGGCTCGGAACATAGAGTGACAAAAGGGTTGCGGTTGTGATCGCGTTCCTCGACCGGGCGGAGGATCACCCGGGCGCCGTGGATCACGCGGCCGCTCCGACGAGGTCCCGGTAGACCTCGGTGACCATCGTGGTCGTGGCGTCCCACGAGAAGCCCATCGATCCGTGGGCGCCGGCCTCGCCGAGGTCCGCGGCGAGCGCCGCGTCGGCGAGGATCGAGAGGACGGCGTCCGCGTGGTCGGCGGGATCGTGGCCCTCGACGAGGATGCCGCCCGCGCCGACGACGGTCCGGAGCCCGCCGATCGCGGAGGCGACGACGGGCGTGCCGCATGCCTGCGCCTCCAGGGCCACCAGGCCGAACGACTCCGACCGCGAGGGCACCAGCACGACGTCGGCGGCCGAGTAGAAGTCGGCGAGCTTCGGGTGCGGCTGCGGCGGGAAGAGCATCACGCGGTCCGACACGCCCAACGCGGTGGCGAGCTCGAGCAGCCGCGCGACCTCCGCCCCCGCGTGCTCCCCGCTCGGGCCGCCGACGATCGCGAGGACCAGGTCCTCGGCGATCGCAGGACGGCGGGCCACCGCCTCGGCGAGCGTCCGGATCGCGACGTCGGGGCCCTTGTGTGATTGGAGGCGTCCGACGAACAGCGCGAGGCGCAGGCCCGACAGGTGCAGCCGCGCACGCGCCCGGTCACGGTCGGCCGGACGGAAGATCGAGTGGTCGACACCCGGCGGGACGATCCGGATCCGCTCCGGCGCCGCGCCGTACAACCCCACGAGCTGACCCGCCTCCTCCCCCGTCGGGGCGAGGATCACGTCGGCGTCGCGGATCACGTCCGCCTCGCCGCGGAGGCGCTCGAGCGGCTCGGGACGCTCCCCGTGGGCGAGCGAGTAGTTCTTGACCTTGCCGAGCGTGTGGAACGACGCCACGAGGGGCACGTCGAGG
>DASUPO010000072.1:0-3952 GCA_036281075.1 Actinomycetota bacterium
AGTCGATCGCGATCGGGGCGTTGTCCTTCGTGATCGAGTCCTGTCGAGGGATCTCCAGGTAGAACTCACGGAGGTCGACCTTCACGCCCTTGTCGACGATCGGGATCAGGAGGACCAGCCCCGGACCCTTCACTTTCAGGAGGCGGCCCAACCGGAACACCACGAGGCGTTGGTACTCGGGGACGATGCGGATCGCGTTCGCCAGGAACAGGATCACCAGCACCAGCGCGACCGCGGTGCCGATGAAGACGGGATCGGTGAAGTCCATCAGGGGGCCCCTCCTCGGGCCGGCGATGCGTCGCCGGTCGACGCGTGCTCGGGGTCGAGCGGCTCGACGGTGAGCACGAGTCCGTCGAGACTGGTCACGCGGATCCTGGACCCCGCCGGGATGACCCCGGCGTCCGACCTCGCCCGCCATTCCTCGGCCGCCACGCGGACGACGCCCTCGGGGCCGAGGCCGCCGGCCAGCACCACGCCGTCGCGGCCGACGACGGCCTCGGGACCCTGCGCGGGCGGCAGGTGTTGCATCGCGAGCGCCTTGGCCACCACGACGCCGAAGAACAGCGCCATCACGATCGCCACGGGCACGATCACCCACGGCGACACGGAGACGCCGCCCGCCGAGTCGAACAGGAACAGGCCGCCCAGGATCAGCGCGACGATCCCGGCGATCGACCACACGCCCAGCCCGGGCACCTTGAGCTCGATCACGAAGAACACGATCGAGGCCACGAGCAACGCGACGCCGATCAAGCGGACGGGCAGGAGCCCGAACGAGGCGATCGCGAGGATCAGCAGGATCGTCCCGACGGTCCCGCTGAAGATGTGTCCCGGGACGATCAGCTCCAGGACGATCAGCGCCAGGCCGAGCCAGAAGAAGATGAACGCGAGGTTCGGGTCGAAGAGCTGGTGCAGGAACCCGACGCCGGGGCTCATGCTCACCTCGGTGATCGATGCCCCGTGGGTCGCGAGCGTGATCTCGTTCCCGTCCGCTGTGGTCACGACCGTGCCGTCCACCTCGTCCAGGATGGCCTGCTCGGACGGCGCGATCAGGTCTATCACGTTCCCCTCGAGCGCCTCCTCGGCGCTGATGCTCTTCGACTCCGTGACGAACGTGGACGCGAGCTCCGCGTTGCGTCCTCGTTGCTCGGCCAGGCTCCGCATGTACGCCGCGGCGTCCTGCTCGACCTTCTCGGACAGGGTGACGCCGCCGATCCCCACGGGCGTCGACGCGCCGACGTTCGTCGCCGGCGCCATCGCGGCGACGTGGGTCGCCATCAGGATGAACGCGCCCGCCGACGCGGCTCGGGCGCCCTGCGGCGATACGTAACCGATCACGGGGGTCGGCGAAGCCTGGATCGCCTGGACGATCTCTCGCATCGACGAATCGAGACCGCCCGGCGTGTCGATCGTGATCAGGACGGCGGCCGCGCCGTCCGCGTCCTCGATCTCGGTCCGCAGGTAGTCGGCCACGAAGGGGTCGACCACGCCCTCGAGGGCGAGACGGATCACGGTGTCGTCCGTGGGCTGCGCGGACCCGATCGACGCGAGCCCGAGGATCAGGAGCGCGGCGCCGAGCAGGACCCGGATGGACCTCGATCTCGCGATCATCTGGTCAGCGCTCCTGCGCGGTTCTCACCCCTGATGCGTCAGCCTACCCCGGTCGGTTCTCAGCCGGACCCCTGCCGGTCCGGGCGGAACCGTGCGACTATCGTGGGAGGCAACGAGGTTCGCCGCAGGGCCGGCAACGGGCACGATGCGGCAAGGTGTCGCAAAGCTCCCAGGGCCGGCGGCTCCGTATACCGAGAGGAACCCGAGTGGACGCTCGGCACCGAGGTCCGCTCCTCCCACGGGAGGAGCAACAGCTGATGGAGGGTCTCCTCAATGGTGAAGACGACGCGATCCGCACCCTCTACGCGAGGTTCGGCCGTCCCGTGTACTCGCTCGGGATGCGCCTGCTCGGCTCACGCGAGGCCGCCGAGGAGCTCACACAGGACGTCTTCCTCACCGCGTGGCGGAAGGCCGCGCGGTTCGACCCGGCGCGGGGACGCCTCTCGACCTGGCTCATGACGATCGCCCACAACCTCGCCGTCGATCGGCTCCGCCGCGAGACCGGCGCCCGCCGACCGACGCTCGTGCTGGTCGACGAGGTGCCCGACGTGCCCGGCGTGCCGGAAGAGGACGCGATCGAGGAGCGCGACGCGGCCACGCGCGCGCTCGAGTCGCTGACGGAGGCCGAGCGCCGGCTCCTGACGCGCGCGTACTTCCGCGGGCTCACCGCGAGGGAGATCTCGGAGGCGGACGGGATCCCATTGGGCACGGTCAAGACGAGGCTCCGGACCGCGATGATCAAGGTGCGCCGGGCGAACGAGGGCAAGGAGATCCCGTGAACTGTCTGACGGTTCGCGAGCGGCTCGCGGAACACGCGCTCGGCGTGCTGTCGGCCTCCGAGCTGTCGGCCGTCGATCGCCACCTCGAATGGTGCGCGGCGTGCCGGAAGGAAGCGGGCGAGCTGCAGGGTGCGGCGGCGACGCTCGCGTTCTCCGTCGCGCCGGTGGAGCCGCCCGGGGAGCTCGAGGATCGAGTGCTCGAGGCGGTCCGCGGCGTGGCCGGGACGCGGCGGGCCGCGGCGCCGCGGCGGAGCCGCGTCGCCGCGGCCGGCGTGCTCGCCGCCGTGCTGGCGCTCTCGGGGCTGGCGTGGGGTGCGGTGATGGCGGGACGCGCCGATCGACTGCGAGACCAGATCCTGGTCCAGCGGGCTCGCCAGGAACAGGCCTTCGAGAACTTCCAGGCCGTGATCGACGACCTCGAGGGCGCCGACCCGGCGAACATCGTCGAGGTCACGACGCTGGAGGCGCGGCGAGCCCGTCCTGGTGGGGGCGAGGCCCTCGTGCTCCTGTCGCCGTCCTCGGACGACTTCGCGCTGGTGGCGCTGACCGGGCTCACGGACGTCCGGGAGCGGCGGTTCCCGCTCGAGGTACGGCTGGTCACCGACGGGGCGGGCGCGTCGACGATCGGGCAGGTGTCCTCGCTCGACCCCACCGGCAGCGTGACCCTCAGTCGCTGGTTCGTGGAGAGCCTGCGGGACTTCGACGCGATCGAGGTCCGCGACGCCCGGGGCCGGGTCCTGCTGCGGGGCGCGCTCAGCGTCCAGGCGCCGACCGCCTGACTATCCTCGCCGCGTGCGCTTCGGGTTGAGCCTGCCCCACTACGGCTTCTCCCTGCCCTCGGGGGAGATCGGGTTCGCGGACGCGGCGGCCTGGGCGCGCCGGGCCGAGGACCTTGGGTTCGACTCGGTCTGGATCTCGGATCACTTCTTCTACTCGTTCGCGCGGTACGGCGAGGATCGCACGCACCTCGCGTCGCTGGAGCCGCTGACGACCCTCGCGGGGATCGCCGCGGTCACGGAGCGGATCAGGATCGGGAGCCTGGTGCTGTGCGCCCCGTTCCGTCATCCCGCCCTCCTCGCGAAGGCCGCAGCTTCGATCGACCTGCTCTCGGGTGGCCGGTTCGCCCTCGGGCTGGGCGCGGGCTGGCTGGCGGAGGAGTTCGACGCGTTCGGGTACCGGTTCGGGTCGGTCGGCGAGCGGTTCGCCGTCCTGGAGGACACCCTCCGGGTGCTGCGGCGGCTCTTCGCCGGCGAGACCGTGACACACGACGGCGCGGCCGCCACGCTGCGAGAGGCCGTGCTGAGCCCGACGCCCGAGAGGCCGCCGCCGCTGCTGGTGGGCGGGAAGGGCGGCCCGCGACTGCTCCGGCTCGCGGCCGCGCACGCCGACGGATGGAACGTCGTGTGGCGGATGTCGCCCGACGCCTATCGGGACAAGGTCGCGGACGTCCAGCGCGCGTGCGAGTCGGTCGGCCGCGATCCGGCGTCGTTCGGTCTCTCGGTCGGGCTCTATTCGCTGATCGGCGAGGATGAGGCGGCGGCGCGGGCCGCGTTCGAACGCGG
>DASUPO010000073.1:0-5666 GCA_036281075.1 Actinomycetota bacterium
GATCCGGATCTCCGATCCGGCACACGCCGCGGCGGTCGCGGACGCGATCGCGGTCTCCGGCGGCACCGTCGTATCGCTCTCCGACGAGGTGATCCTCGACGCGTGGCAGGCACTTGCCCGCGAGGAAGGCGTCTTCTGCGAACCGGCGTCGGCAGCCGGGCTCGCCGCACTCGGTGCCGGCGAGCTCGAGCCCGGCTCGACCGTGGTGTGCGTCCTCACCGGCCACGGTCTGAAGGATCCGGATGCGGCAGGGCTGTCCACTACGGAGCCCGTGCTCGTCGACCCGGATCCGGACGCGATCGAGGCGGCGTCGCGATGATGCCGGTTCGCGTGCGCGCTCCGGCGACCACGGCGAACGTCGGCCCGGGCTTCGACTGCGTCGCCATCGCGCTCGACCTCTGGAACGAGCTCGAAGTGCGGGATGGCGACGGACCGCAGGATCCGGACCATCTCGGCGTTCGCGCGTTCGCACGCCTGGCCTCGCCCGAGGGCCGCACGTTCACCTTCGCCGACGGCATCCCGCGCGCGCGCGGGCTCGGCTCGAGTGCGGCCGTCATCGCGCTCGGGCTCGTTGCCGCCGCGACCGCAGAGGGCCTCGACCTGCGCCTGGAGGAGCTGCTCGCCGCGGGGGTCGGGCTCGAGGGTCATGCGGACAATCTCGCCGCGGCACTCGTCGGTGGCGTCTGCCTCACGTGGGGCGGGAAGATCGCCCGCATCGCCGACGACGCGCCGGCCGTCCCGATCGCGCTCGTCCCGGACGCGACCGTCTCGACCGTGGCCGCCCGCGCGTCGCTTCCGGCCGAGATCGCCCACGACCAAGCGGCGTTCACCGCGGGACGGGCCGCCCTGCTCGGAGCCGCGCTCGCGTCCAGCTCCACGGAGCTCTTCGCGGAGGCGCTCGACGACCGTCTGCACGAGCCGTACCGGACGGCCAACGCGCCGCTGCTCGGCCGGGTGCGAGCGCAGCTTCCGTCCGGTGCCCTCGGCGCCACGATCTCCGGCTCCGGCCCGAGCGTGATCGTGTGGGCGCGAGCCGACACGGTCGACGCATGCGCCGCCGAGCTGCGCGACCGCTATCCGGACGTCGACGTCCTACCTCTCCACGTCTCACCGAAAGGAGCACACGCACCGTGACGAGCGACCCATACGACTCTCCCGCAGATCGAGATTCTGCGGAAGCAGATTCTCCATCGCGACAGTCCCTGAAGCGCGCCGGCTCCGCCGGCGCGGTCGACCCGTACGACCAGCCGTCGGATCCCGCGAAGCGCGTCAGCGCCGCGCTGACCGACGGCCCCGACCGTGCCGGTGCACGCGCGATGCTGAAGGCGGTCGGCTTCAGCGACGACGACCTTGCGAAGCCCGTGATCGGGGTCTGCACGACGTGGATCGAGACGATGCCGTGCAACCTCAACCAGCGCGCGCTCGCGCCGCACGTCAAGCGGGGCATCCGCGAGGCGGGTGCGACGCCCATGGAGTTCAACACGATCGCCGTCTCGGACGGGGTCTCGATGGGGACGTCCGGGATGCGCGCCTCACTCGTCTCCCGCGAGACGATCGCCGACTCCATCGAGCTGGTTGCACGCGGCCACCTGTTCGACGGGCTCGTCTGCCTGATCGCCTGCGACAAGACGATTCCTGCCGCCGCGATGGCACTCGCTCGACTCGACATCCCCGGGCTCGTCCTCTACACGGGGTCGATCGCGCCGGGCCGCTGGCGAGGCCGCGACGTGACGATCCAGGACGTCTACGAGCAGATCGGCGCCTATGCGGCGGGGAAGATCAGCGCTGCCGACCTCCACGAGCTCGAGTCCGTCGCCTGCCCCGCAGCCGGCGCGTGCGGTGGGCAGTTCACGGCGAACACGATGGCGACGGCGCTCGAGTTCCTCGGCATCAGCCCGGCGGGCCGCAACGACATCCCCGCGCTCGACGCGTCGAAGGAGGACGCCAGCGCGGAGGCCGGGCGGCTCGCGGTCGACCTCGTGCGCCGCGACGTCCGTCCGTCACAGATCATCACGAAGTCGTCCGTCGAGAACGCGGCCGCCTCGGTGGCGGC
Organism: Actinomycetota bacterium; assembly: GCA_036281075.1. Classification (GTDB taxonomy): domain Bacteria; phylum Actinomycetota; class UBA4738; order UBA4738; family HRBIN12; genus JAJNBA01. The sequence goes on from DASUPO010000073.1 coordinate 2,054, forward strand.
GACCGGAGGGTCGACGAACGGCGTCCTCCACCTGGTCGCGATCGCGAAGGAGCTCGCGATCGACTTCACGATCGACGACTTCGACGCGATCTCCGCCCGGACGCCGATCGTCGCCGATCTCAAGCCGTTCGGCCGCTACGTGGCGACGGACGTCCACGCGGCGGGCGGAATCGCGCTCGTGGCCCGCGAGCTCGTCAAGGCGGGGCTCGTCGACCCGTCCGCGCCGAACGTCGACGGACGCACGCTCGGTGAGATCGCCGACGCCGTGGTCGAGACCGAGGGACAGCAGGTCGTCGTCCCGGTCGAGAAGCCGATCAAGTCGCGCGGCGGCATCGCGATCCTGCGCGGGAACCTCGCGCCGGAGGGTTGTGTCGTGAAGCTCGCCGGGCAGGACCGGAACCACCATCGCGGGCCCGCGCGCGTCTTCGACTCGGAGGAGGACACCTTCGCGGCCGTCAAGGCGGGTCGCATCGTGGCCGGGGATGTCGTCGTCATCCGCTACGAGGGGCCGGTCGGCGGCCCGGGGATGCGCGAGATGCTTCACGTGACCGGCGCGATCGTCGGCGAAGGGCTGTCCGACGAGGTGGCGCTCGTCACCGACGGCCGCTTCTCGGGGGCGACGCACGGCTTCATGGTCGGTCACGTCTGTCCCGAGGCCGCGAACGGAGGCCCGCTCGCCGCCGTGCGGGAGGGCGACACGATCGTGATCGACGTCGACACCCGACGCCTCGACGTCGAGCTCTCGGACGACGAGATCGCGGCCCGCCTCCGCGAGCTGCCGCCGTTCACGCCGAAGGTCGACGCCGGGGCGCTCGCGAAGTACGCGTCACTCGTCCGCCCCGCCTCGGAGGGAGCGGTCACCGTGGCCCGCGCGTGACCTGCGCGTGTGCGCCCTACCCCACGCGGGTAGCGTCGCACCATGTCTCCTTACACGAAGCTCAACATCGAAGAAGTCGAGGACTCGGCGGTGAAGTTCGGCCTCTCCCCGGGCCTCGAGGCCCGCTTCGCCAAGCGCCCCCTCGGCAGCGAGATCGTCGGCGTCTCCCGGGAGAGGCTGGCGCCCGGCTTTCGCGCGCCGTTCGGGCACATGCACCGCGACCAGGAGGAGGTCTACTTCGTCCTTCGCGGCAGCGGACGGATCAAGATCGAGGACGAGATACTGGATCTTCGTCAGGGGGACCTCGTACGCCTCGGCCGTGCAACGTGGCGATGCACGGAGGCCGGCCCCGACGGGCTGGAGATCCTCGCCGTCGGCGCTCCGGTCTCCGACGAGGACGACTCCGAGATCCAGCAGGGCTGGTGGAGCGACTGACGTCACTCGTCGAGCGAGCCACCGCGCGATAGGCGGTACTCCTCGAAGACGCGCTTGGGGACGCAGAACGCCCAGGCGTCCTCGACGATCGCCTGCATCTCGTCGGTGTCGATTGCCGCGAGGTTCACGTGGGCCCAGTGGTAGCGCATGTCCGTCGCGTCCGGCAGCGAGAACTTGTCCGGCTCGGCCTCGACGAGCGCGTCACGCCATGCCTTCGGGAACGCGAAGCCCATCACCGTCCCGTCGCGTGAGAACGCGAGGTACACGATCCGGCCGATGCGGAACTTCACGCGGCCGCGAACGAACGCCTCGGTGCTTCGCGGCAGCGTCGCGGCGAAGGCGCGAACCTCGTCGATCGTGACCATGACTCCTCGGGATCAGGATAGGAGCCGACGGACGGGGGCCGTCGCGTCGCGAGCGGCCTACGGCCGGTTGTCGCGCGGATCCCAGAGCGGAATCGGCGCGGTGGCCTCGTAGGCCATCCCCTCCGGGTAGCTGATCAGCTCGATGTACGTGCCGAAGGGCGCGCGGAAGTAGTTGATCGACTGCCCGGCCGCGGGGCCGTCGGTGACGGGGAGCGGGCCGAGGAACTTCTGCACCCCGAGGGCCTCCAGGCGGGCGACCGCCTTGTCGATGTGCCGGACGTAGTAGGCGACGTGCTTCCCGCCGAAGTCGGAGTTACGCCGGAACGTCCGATCCTGGTCGGGCGAGGAGTACTGGAACAGCTCGACGCTCGGGCCGTTCCCGCAGCGCACGTGCTGGATGCGCTCTACCACCGCGCGTGGGTGGACGTCGAGCAGGTCCTGGATGAACGTCCCGGACGGATCGGAGAACGGGCCGAACGCAAGCGGTGAGGAGCACCCGAGCACGTCCTCGAACCAGGCGACCGCGCTCGGCACGTCGGGCACGGTGATCCCGACGTGGTCGATGCCGAGCAGGCCGGGAACGCTCGTCACCACCGACGTCGTGCCGTTTCGCTTCGGCGACCAGAGCGGGCGGCCCGGGTCGCGCTCGTAGGCCATGCCGTTCGGGTAGCTGATCAGCTCGATGTACGTCCCGAACGGCGTCCGGAAGTAGTTGATCGACTGCCCGGCGGCGGGGCCGTCCGTCACCGGGAGCGGACCGAGGAACTTCGTGGCGCCACGGGAGACCATGTGGGCGACGGCGGCGTCGATGTCGGTGACGTAGAAGGCGATGTGATGCCCCGACCAGTCGGAGTTCCGCGGGAACGTCGTCCGCTGGTCGGGCGCCGTGTACTGGAAGAGCTCGATGTTGGCGCTCCGGCCGCAGCGCACCATCGTGATCTGCTCGATCACGGCACGCGGGTGGACGTCGAGCAGGTTCTGCATGAACGGGCCCACCGGGTCGCCGAACGGGCCGAACGTGAGCGGCGCAACGCAGCCCATGACGTCCTCGAACCAGGCGATCGCCTCGTCGATGTCCGGCACCGTGATGCCGACATGGTCCATGCCCTCTAGGCCGAGCTGCCCGTTCGCCCGGCCGGGTGCCCCCGCGTCCGCTCCTGCGGACGGCGCCGACGCTGCGACCAGGACTGCGGCGAGCGTCGCCGCGAGCGTCGAGAGCGCGCCGACCCTCGCGCGCGTCACCTTCTCGAAGCCTCCTCTGCGATCCGCGTCAGGGCGCCGTGACATGCCACGCGACGGTACGGCGGTCCGGGCTCGGTGTCAACCGCACGGTAGACGACCTCAGGCGTGCCCGCCCCGGAGCGCCCGCTCGGCGTAGCGGGCGGGGAGCTCGACGCCGAACCGCTCGTGCAGGAGGTACAGCTCGCGGTAGTCCTTTTCCGTCAGCTCGTAACCGTCGTGCACGAGGACCTGCACCTCGGGGGTGAGGCATCGGACCGGCCGTTCGCCGATCCTGCCGCGCCCGTCGAAGCCGCTGCCGGGATAGATCCATTCACCGCCGTCGTCCGTCCGGTACACGCCTCCGCCGCGAGCGTCGTCGAACACCACGGGATGGACGTCCACCTGACGACCACGGTCGTCCACGAGGACGAAGCTCTTCGGCGGGCCGCCTGCGACGAGCTCGTACCCCTCCGCCTCGAGCAGCGCGATGACGTCCGCCGCGGCGGAGAGCTCGACGACGAGATCGAGGTCGTCGTGCTCGCGCGTCTGCCGCTCGAGGAGCGCATCCACGCCCCAGCCGCCGTCGACCCAGACGTGCCGTTCGTCCGTGTCCAGCAGGTCGAGCACCCTCGCGACGTCCGCACCGCCCATCGGCGAGCTCGGCTGCCGCCCACGGTAGGCCCGCTGCACGCTCTCTGCCAGGTGGAACACCTCC
>DASUPO010000074.1:0-15292 GCA_036281075.1 Actinomycetota bacterium
CGCCGTGGCCATCACCTGGCGGCCGACCTCGGTCGAGCCCGTGAACCCGATCTTCGCGATCCGTGGGTCCGAGATCAGCGCGGCGGCCGTCGTCGAGCCCGGCCCCGGGAGCACGCTCAGCGTGCCATCGGGCAGGCCGGCCTCCATCAGGAGGTCGGCGATCGCGAGGGCCGTGAGCGGCGTCTGCGACGCGGGCTTCAGGATCGCGGTGTTGCCGCAGGCAAGCGCTGGCGCCGTCTTCCAGTTGGCGATCACGGCGGGGAAGTTCCACGGGCTGATCAGGACGCACGGTCCGACGGGCTCGCGGAGCGACACGTCGAGACCGGGCGGCACGATCGGGATCGTCTCGCCGAAGATCTTGTTCGCGGCCCCGCCCCAGTACTCGTAGGTGTTCGCGACGATGTCGATCTCGGCGCGCGCCCCGCCGATCGGCTTTCCGCCGTTGCGAGCCTCGATCTGCGCGAGCTCCTCGTGGCGCTCGCGGATCAGGAACGAGGCCTTCGTGAGGATGTGGCCGCGCTCCCGCGCGCTCATCCTCGGCCACGGGCCGGACTCGAAGGCGTCCACGGCGATGTCGACCGCGCGCTTCGCGTCCTCCGGCGAGGCCTGCGCCACCTGCCACGCCGCATGGCCGGTCGCGGGCTCGACCACCTCGGTGGTCGCGCCCTCGGCCGCATCCGTCCGCCTGCCACCCAGGACCAGCTGCTCGCTCATCGATCGCCCTCCGGGACGCTAGAAGGCGCCACCCTAGCCGATGCGTTCCAGCCGTTCCCCGCGGCCCGTAACGCTTCCGTGGGGTCGATGCACTGGAAGCACATGAAGAGCTGGCTCCGGTCGCACCCGGTGCTCGGGGTGGCGCTGGGGCTCGTCGCGATCGCCGTCGTCGCTCTGGGCTTCTATTGGTTCGCCCCGCAGCGGCTGGTGCTCGACCGCGAGGTCGCCGAGGCGCTCCCCACTCCGAGCCCGACATCCGAGGCCGGAGCCGATGGAGCCGACGATCCGGTCGTCGGGCCGATCGAGCTTGCAAGGGGCGCCTTCCGGAGCCTCGAGCACCGGACCACGGGCGTCGCCCGGGTCGTCGAGCTCGAGGACGGGTCGCGCTTCGTCCGTCTGGAGGACCTCGACACCTCGGACGGGCCCGACCTGAGGATCTACCTCACCGACCAGCCCGTGTCCGACGACTGGCATGTCTGGGACGACGGGCGCTACGTGGACCTCGGGGCCCTCGAGGGCAACGTCGGCGACTCGAACTACCGGATCCCCGCGGCGGTGGAGCTCGACGCGTTCCGAACCGTCGTGATCTGGTGTCGCCGCTTCACCGTCGGCTTCGCCGTCGCGCCACTCTAGAGCCGTCACACCGTGGGCTCGCGGGCGCCGGTGAGGATCAGGAGGAGGACGAGCCCGGCGAGCGCCACCCGGTACCAGAGGAAGACCGTGAAGTCGTGCCGCTGGAGGTACCTCAGGAGCCACCGGATCACGACGAAGCCGCTGATCGCCGACGCGACCATCCCGGCGACGAACTCGGCGCCGTAGCCCTGGAGGCCGCTCCCGGCGACGTCGTTCGCCTTGTACAGCCCGGCGCCGGCGATGATCGGCAACGACAGGAGGAACGAGAAGCGCGCAGCGGACTGGCGATCCAGCCCGAGCGCGCGGGCAGCGGTGATCGTCACGCCCGACCGGGAGACACCCGGTTGCAGCGCGAGGGCCTGGGCGGTGCCCAGCGCGAGCCCGGTGCGCGGTCCGATCGTGCCGAAGGCACGATCGGCCCGCGCGACCCGGTCGACCACGACCAGCACCACGCCGAACACGACGAGCATCACGGCGATCAGTAGCGGCGCCCCCAGCTCGTCCTGGATCACGTCCTCGAGCAGGAGGCCGGCGATCACCCCGGGGATCGTCCCGATCACGAGCGCCCACGCGATCCGTTCGTCCGCGGTGGCGAGGCGCCGCCGCCGGATCGACCCGACCCACGCGCGTGCGTAGCGCACGACGTCGTGCCGGAAATAGACGAGCGCGCCGACCAGGGTCCCGACGTGCAGGGCGACGTCGAACGCCTTCTGGAGGTCCGCGTCGCCGACCGCCTCCCACCCGAAGATCCACGGGACGAGGACCAGGTGTCCGGAGCTCGAGATCGGTGCGAACTCCGTCGCCCCCTGCACGAGGCCGAGGACGATCGCCTGGAGGATGCTCACACGGTCCTTCCGTCGGTGAGGAGGGTCGGCCGATACTAATCGGCGGTCTCGACCGGAACGGAGAAGGACTCGCCGGGCAAGAGGTCCCCGGGACCGCGCACCGCCACCGAGAGCGTGGCGAACGCGGACGCGAACGCGAGCCGCTCCGCGACGTCCGGCGTGACGAGCACGATCAGCGCGACACCCCCCGACGGCGCGGAGGCGGCGCCTCCGAAGGAGGCACCGCCCCCACCCCGGTCGACGACGAGGACCTCCAGCGCCTCGCCTGTCACCTCCGTGTGGGGGCCGCCTCCCCCGAAGGTGGCGATCACGTCGACCAGGTCGCCGGGCTTCACCCCCGCGGCGGCGACCACGGGGATCTGCACGGCGCGCATGCCGGCGGGCACGAGGGACGCCGTCGGCCCCGACCGGGAGCCGGCCAGCCGGAGCTCCGTGAGCACCTCGCCCGCGGCGAGGTCGGCGACCGCGATCCGGCCGGCCGCGCGGTCGAGCGCACGCACCGCGCCCGCCGGCGCGAAGCGAGCCGGCATCGTCAGGACGGCCAGGACGTCGTCCGTGAGCACCGATCCACGCGAGACAGGGTCCGTGACGCTGACGACGTCGATCGGCGGCCCGCCGTCCGGTCGAACGACGTCGAGGTGTCGCGCGTACCCCCGCATCACGAGGGCCGCGGCCAGCGCGGCGACGACGGCGAGCGACAGCAGGACGAACGAGGAGCGCGGGAGTTTCCGGCGGAACAGCATCGGTCGCGACCGTACGCGGGCCGCGCCGCCGCCGCCGTGACCACGGTCACTCGACCGGCCGCAGTCCGCCCTTCTGCTTCGGACCCTCGAGCGGCATCGGCTTCGCCCGGAACTCCTCCAGGGCGGCGCGGCCGACGATCGTGGCGACGGCCTCGCGGATCCGGTCCGCGAGCTGCTCCGGGTCGTCGTCCGTGACGAACCGGAGCTCCACCGTGACCAGCGACGCGCGCCTCGGCTCGGTCATGCGTTCCCCGTTCCCGCCAGCGCCCCGGCGCACGGGCACGTCCGCTCCGCCGGGACGGCCGGGATCGCCGCGAACAGCAGGTCGCGGAGCTTGTCGAGGTTCTCCCCGAAGACCTTGAGGACCTCCTCATGGGTCACCGCTGGGATGTCGTCCACGCCGACGTCGTAGTCCGTGACGAGCGCGACGGTGCCGAAACAGAGCTCCAGCTCGCGCGCGAGGATGATCTCGGGGAACTGGGTCATGCCGATCACGTCCGCGCCGAGCTGGGCGAACATCCGCGACTCGGCGCGCGTGGAGAACCGCGGGCCCTCGATCACGACCATCGTGCCGCCGTCCCGGTGATCGAACCCCTCCGACGCGGACGTCTTCACGAGCGTCTCCCGGAGCGTAGGGCAGTAGGGGTCCGCGAACGACACGTGCGTCGTCCGCGGACCGTCGTAGAACGTGTTGTCGCGTCCCCTCGTGAAGTCGATCGCCTGATCGCAGATGACCAGGGTGCGGGGGACGATCTCTCGGCGGAGCGATCCCACGGCGCACGGTCCGAACAGGCGGGACACGCCCAGGTCCTTCATCGCCCACAGGTTCGCCCGGTACGGCACCCGGTGCGGCGGGAACCGATGGTCGACGCCGTGGCGCGGAAGGAACGCGACCGTTCGGCCGCCCACCGCGCCGATCGTGACCGGCGCGGAGGGCGGACCGAACGGCGTCTCCAGTTCCACCGTCTCGGTGTCCTCGAGGAACTCGTAGAAGCCGGACCCCCCGATCACACCGATCTCGGCTCGGGCCTCGGTCACGACGGGGCCGGCTCCTTCTTCGTCGTCGAGGGCTTCTCCGTGCTCCCCTTCGAGCCCTCCGTGGCGGGTTCATTCGAGCTCGACTTCCCGTCGGACGACGGGCCGTCGCCGCTCGCCCCACTCGATCGATCCGTTTCCTTCTTGGCCTCCGACTCCGATCGCTTCGCCTTCTTCCCATGGTCGGTCGCATAGAAGCCCGACCCCTTGAACGCGATCGCGGGCGGCGCGAACACCTTCCGGAGGCTCCCGCCGCACTCCGGACACATCGTGAGGGTCTCGTCCAGCATCGACTGGACGATGTCGAACGTGTGACCACAGTCGCGGCAGGTGTACTCGTACGTCGGCATCTTTCAGCGAGTGTACCCGTGGCCTCCCGCACGGCTGACATCCATCCCGGCCGGGGGTAGCGTTGCGCGCGTGAAGGTTCGGAAGGCCGTGATCCCCGTCGCCGGGCTCGGCACGCGGTTCCTCCCCGCCACGAAGGCGACGCCCAAGGAGATGCTGCCGGTGATCGACACGCCGGCGATCCAGCTGGTGGTCGAGGAAGCGGTGCGGGCGGGGATCGACGACATCCTGATGGTGACCGGGCGGGGCAAGCGTTCGATCGAGGACCACTTCGACCGGTCGGCCGAGCTCGAGCACTTCCTCGAGTCGAAGGGCAAGTTCGACGAGCTGAAGCAGGTGCGAGCGATCGCGGAGCTCGCGACGATCTCCTACACGCGGCAACGGGACCCGCTGGGCCTCGGACACGCGATCGCGTGCGCCGAGTCGCACGTCGGCGAAGCCCCGTTCGTCGTGATCCTCCCCGACGATCTCGTCAAGCCCAAGACCCCCCTCCTCGACCGGATGCTGCGGATCCACGAGCGGTACGGGCGGAGCGTCCTGGCCGCGATCGAGGTGGCCCGGGAGGACTCCACGCTCTACGGCATGATTGAGCCGGAACCCGTGGAGGAGGACCTCGTGCGGATCGTCTCGATCGTCGAGAAGCCGCCCCCGGACGAGAGCCCCTCCAACCTCGCCGCGATCGGCCGGTACGTCTTCACGCCGGAGATCTTCGACGCGCTCCGGGACACGCAGCCGGGGCACGGCGGCGAGATCCAGCTGACCGACGCGATCAACCTGCTCGCGCAGGAGCAGGCCGTCTACGCGCTGACGTTCGAGGGGCGGTTCGACGTGGGGAACAAGCTCGACTACCTGCGGGCCACGGTCGAGCTCGCGATCGCCCGCGACGACGTCGGGCCCGAGTTCAAGGCCTATCTCGCCGAGCTCGCCCGCCGCGAACGGCTGGGCTGACGTCCTCGTGCGCCCGCGGACCTAGACTGGCCCGCATGTCGGCCGAGGCGCACGTCCACGATCACGACTCGGCAGACGGGCTGCGATCGGTCGATGACGCCCGCGCGACGGTCCTCGAACGCGTCCAGTCGCTCGCGCCCCTGCGTCTCCCGCTGACCGACGCCTACGGATGCGTGACCGCCGAGGACGTCGTCGCAACGGGCGACCTGCCCGAGTTCGCGTCCTCGGCGATGGACGGCTTCGCGGTTCGCGCGTCCGACGTCGCCGCGGCGACGCCCGCGGAGCCACGGGCTCTGGCGATCGTCGGACGCGCGGCGATCGGGCACGAGCCGGAGGGGACCGTCGGCGCAGGCGAGGCGATGCGCATCGCCACCGGGGCGCCGATCCCGGCCGGCGCCGACGTCGTCGTCCCGATCGAGAACGCGATCGCGGACGACGACGACGATCGGGTCCGACTCGTGAACGGACCGGCCGCCGGCACGCACGTTCGCCCGCGCGGCGAGGACGTCCGCGAGGGCGAGGTGCTCGTCGCCGCGGGGAAGCGGATCGGCGCCCCCGAGCTCGGGCTCCTCGCGAACGCCGGACACCCGGCGCCGCTCGTGCATCCGCGGCCGCGCGTGGTGGTCCTGTCGACGGGCGACGAGCTGATCCCGCCGACCGAGTCGCCGTCGTTCGGTCAGGTCCGCGACGCGAACGCGTACACGATCTTCGGCGCGCTCCGCGAGATGGGCGCGATCCCCGTGATGGCGGGGATCGTGCGCGACGACGTGGATTCGCTCCGCGAGACGATCTTCAGCTTCGAGATCCAGGCCGATGCGTTCGTCTCCTCGGGAGGCATCTCTGTCGGGGAGCGCGACGTCGTGAAGGCGGCGTTCTTCCGCCGCGGCGACGTGGAGTTCTACAAGGTGGCGATGCAACCGGGCATGCCGCAGAGCTTCGGTCACGTCGAGGGGAAGCCCTACTTCGGGCTGCCGGGGAACCCCGTGAGCGTCTTCGTGAGCCTCGAGGTGTTCGTACGCCCGGCGATGCTGAAGATGATGGGGCGACGGCACCTGTTCCGGCCCGAGGTGACGGCGACGCTGACGGAGGACGTGCGCGGTCCGCGAGGCAAGCTGCAGTTCGCCCGCGTCGAGGTCCGCCGGGAGTCGAACGGCTGGTCGGCCACGCCCACGGGCGCCCGCGGCTCCAATCTGATCTCCACCGTCGCGAAGGCGAACGGCCTCGCGATGGTCCCCGAGGGCACGGAGGTCGCCGCCGCCGGCTCGAGCGTTCGGGTGATGCTGTTCCGGTCGTCGGAGGACTAAGGCATGGTCGAGGAGCACGACCGGGTGCGGCTCCACGCGACGGGGGCGGCTCGGATCGTCGAGGTCGGGGCGAAGGACGTCACGGAACGCGAGGCGCAGGCCGGATGCGTGGTCACGATGACCCCGGAGGCGTGCGCGCAGCTCGTCGCGGGGACGTCCAAGGGTGACCCGATCGAGGCCGCGAGGATCGCGGGCCTGATGGGCGTGAAGCGAACCCCCGATCTCCTCCCGTTCTGCCATCCGATCGCGGTGACGGGCGCCGAGGTCCGGGTCGAACCCGACGAGTCGAGCGGCACGATCCGGGTCCGGACGCTCGTGCGGGCCCACGATCGCACCGGCGTGGAGATGGAGGCGCTCACGGCCGCCGCGGTCGCCGCGCTCAGCCTGTACGACACGGCCAAGGCGTTCGATCGCGCCGCGCGGATCGACGGGCTGCGCCTCCTGTCCAAGTCGGGCGGGAAATCGGGCGATTACGCGGCCACGCCGTAGCGGGCCCGCCCGGGGCCCGCTCCCGAAAAAACTTTCGGATCACATGGATGTAAGTGATTCCCCCTACATGTGGTGCTACGTTGCCGTCCCAGCCTAGATGTTGTGTCGCACCGGGGTCGACAGGACGGAGGCTGGGCGCGTTGGACTGGCTGTTTCTCCTGGCTCTCGGCATCATGTGGGGCGCTGCACTGATACCGCTCACGAAACGGCGCCGGTCGACGTCGGCGTCGGTCGAAGACTTCGAGCGCAGGATGGAGTTCTTGGCCCACGCGGAAGTGAACGGCACCACCGGTCGCTGGATCGTCACCCCCAGGAAGGGCGCTCGCTTCATCGGAGACGCCGAGCGTCGCCGTGCCCGGATCCTGGATCGTCGCCGGCGCGTGTTCGTCTTCCTGCTGGAGGCGATCGCGGTGACGTTCCTGATGGGCCTCGTGCCACCGCTCCGGATCGTCTGGAACGTGTCGCTGGCGCTGGCGATCCTGCTCGGCGTCTACGTCTGGATGCTGATCGCCCTCAAGCGCCGGTCCGAGGCAGAGGCCGACCCCCGCGCCGCGGCCCGCAACGCCCGACTCCCCGAGGACCGTGCGGCCGCGTTCGCGGCCCGGTACGTGATCGAGGGCCCCAACGGCCATGCCCGCGAGCGGTTCAACGGCCTCGAGGGCCTCGCCGAGAGCGACCGGGTGCACGTCGTGGTCCGGCCCGCGGGCTGAGGTGGATCTCTCCGAGCTCGCTCGCTCCATCCAGACGCGCCTGGACGCGAAGCACCAAGCCCGGGAGCGCGCCCTGCCGGCCGCTCGCCGATCGATCCGCGCGAGCGCCAACGCGATCCGCGCGACCCACCGACTGGAGTTCGAAGCGGCGCGCGAACTGATCGAGGGATCGCGGGCCGCGCTGGACGACGGGCTCGCCGCCGTCGAGGGCCATCCGGACATCCGTCACGCCGGCTACCTGCAGGATGCGCAGAAGGAGTTCGCCGAGGCCAACCTGACGCTCGCCCTCGTCACCGGGACCGAGCTCCCGGGCCCCACCGAGCTGGATGTCGAGGACGCCGCCTACCTCGGCGGCGTGTCGGACGCGATCGGCGAGTCGCGACGGCGTCTCCTCGACCTCCTCCGGGCGGGCGAGGTCGAGGAGGCGGAGCGCATGCTCGCCGCGATGGAGGAGCTGTTCGGCGTCCTCGTGACGATGGACTACCCGGACGCGATCACGATGAACCTGCGGCGCTCGACGGACGTGTCGCGGTCGCTGATCGAGAAGAGCCGGGGGGACCTGTCGATCGCGGCGGTCCAGCGGGATCTCCGGGTCGCGCTCGATCGGCACGCCGAGGAGCTGCGCTCGACGGATCGATGAGGGCGCGGGCGGCCGATCGAGCACCGGCCGGAGCAGGGTCTTTGCTACGCTGCCCGGCATCCCGGGGGGTGTAGCTCAGTCCGGTAGAGCGCTGCCCTCGCACGGCAGAGGCCAGGGGTTCGAATCCCCTCACCTCCACGGACGCGACCTGTACCAACGACGCCGATCGGGGTCAACCCCGACGCGAAGCCTCGACCATCGTCACCATGTCGTCGTCGGGGCGAGCGCACGGTCAGAGACCAGTTCCACGAGGCGATCCATCATGGCCGTGGCGACGGGGTCTCGCCCGTCGGCGTCGAGCAACGGGAAGGTGCAGAGCAAGCCGAGGCCTTCTCCGTGCCGGAACGTTGCGACCGTCGCCGCGACGTCGCGGACCCAGCCGAGGAAGTGTCCGGCCAGGATGTCCGGATGCTGCGCCGCCCCGTACCCGCGGATCCGATGCTCGGGGGTGATCCCGAGGAAGGCGAGGTCCACGCGGGGGCCGATCGACAGTCCGTCCGTGAGTCGGCGGTCGAGCCAGCCGAGGCCGGACGAGCGGAGCCAACCGGTGGCGTCGTCGTCTTCGCTCCACCGATCGAGCTGGATCCGCCCACCCTCCGGCACGGCGTCGTCGCGGGCGGCGATCAGGACGGCTCTGCCGCCACGTTCGACGTACGACGCGACGTCGGCCCACCGCGATGCCACCGGCACGTCGGCCGGACGCTCGCTCGGCACGTCGGGGAAGAGCCAGAGCTTGGTCGCATTGGTGACCGGCTCGTTCCCGACACCGTCGGCGTGAAGTGAGAGCACCACGCTCATGGGGCGATCGATCGCCGGCACGTCGAGGCCGATCGTGCCGGGCGCCTCGGTGGAACCGGTGAGCCCGAGATCCCGCACGTTCCAGGAGACGCGTCGTTCGAGCGGACCGGTGACCGACATGACGGCGACGTCGACGGATGCGCGCTCGCCCGACCGGTACCGCGTGTGGCCCGGTCGACCGATCACGACGGTCTGCCCCGTGACCTGGCGGAGCCGCTCGTGGAACGCCTTGGGATTCCGACGCTGGTCGAGCAACCCGTTGGCCTCCCAGTGGACGTCGGTGAGCTCCGTGATCAGGAAGCCCCCGAGCTCGGGGTGGAGGCGCAGGTCCTCGATCTCCGCCTTGAGTCCCTCGAACTGATGCTCCTGACTCTCGCGGACGAACCGCGGCCAGGATCCGAAGACCTCGCTGAGTCCCCAAGCGTCGAACCGCTCGCGGACACCGGTCGGACGGACGGCATCCCCCGGCAGCGACGCCCCGGTCTCGAACCACCATGGCTCGTCGGCGTCGTCGATCTGCGCAAGTCCCCACATCCCGAACTCCGACATCAGCCGAGGCTCGTCGCCCGAGCACGTCGCGTCGCCGTGGGGGCTGATCGTTCGAGCTGCGTCTGCCGACCACGCAGCGGTCCACGCCTGCCACGACGGCAGCTGATCCGGGACCGAGCGGTAGAGATGGAAATCGTTCAGGTCGGATCGGACGTGGAACGTGGGCGGACACGCCGAGTTGTCCACCCACAGCCTCGTCGGATCGAGCCGCTTCCCTCGGTCGCACACATCGGCGAGCCAGGCCCGATCCTCGGCACGACCTGCGAGGTCCGTTCCCCAGCCTTCGTTCACGATCGTCCAGGCGATCAGCGAGGGATGGTTCGCGTCGCGCTCGACCATCCCCTCGAGCGTCGACAGAACCCTCGATCGCGCGCCGTCCAGCGAGATCCAACTGGGCACCTCGCTCCACACCATCATGCCGGCACGGTCCGCGGCGTCGAGGTACTCGGGCGTCGGCGCCTTGATGTGACAGCGCAGCAGGTTGAGGCCCAGCTCGCGTGCGAGCTCCATCTGGCGGACGAGGGCCTCCTCCGAAGGCGGCGTCGCGATCGTCCCGTCCCAGTAGTCCTGGTCGAGGGCGCCGACGACGTACACGGGAACGCCGTCGATGGCGACCCTGCCATCGACCGTGCGGACCTCACGGAAACCGAAGGTGGTCGACCACCGATCGTCCGCCGACTCGAGCTCCAGGGTGTACACCGCGCCGGCGCCGGGCCGCCAGGCGATCGGATCGCGGACCACGACTTCGAAGGTGGTCTGGGCAGAGCCTCGCGCCACCTCCCGGTCGTCCGGATCGAGGACCCGGTATCGGATGGGGACCGCGCCGCGGGCGGTGACTCCGATCCGCCCGGAGGCGGACTCCGCGATCGCCCGGGCGCCGGCGATCAGGTCGTTCCCGCGGGATTCGATCCACGCGCGTTGCCATAGCCCACCGATGGGGCCGTACCAGCTCTGCTTCCCGTGCGGGATCTCGTCGAAGCGGAACGGTTCCGAGTCATCGGGTCCCACGTCGAGCACCCGGAGGGTGACGGTGTTGGGCTCGCCGAACCGGATGAGGTCGGTCACATCCACCGCGAACGGCAGATAGCCGCCCTCGTGCTCCGCGGCGAGGCGGTCGTTCACCCAGATCGTGCAGAAGTAGTCGACCGCGCCGAAGCAGAGCCGCACGCGACGGCCTCTCCACGCCGGGTCGGGATCGAACGGCCGCTCGTACCACGCCGTTCCCGCCCAGAGGCGCAGGTCGTCGAACTGCGCCTGCCACGGAGCGGGAACCGTCGCCGAGCGGGCCGGACCGAGCGCCCGATCGCGCTGCTGCGCGGAGACGAACGGCGCCCCGGGTCCCGTCGGCAACCGTCCGTGCAGGTCCGGCCAGAAACGCCAGGAACCGTCGAGCGAGGCGACCGCTTGACGCGGCGACGGGAGATCGTTCGCGAGCATCGACGTCAAGCGAGCATCGCGCACGGGGAAGGCGTCAGACTAGCTCCTCGAGCTGTGCCCCAGCCGACGACGACCTCCGGCCGCCACCGGCGGTCGAACGTCGGGTGGTGCTGGAAGGCGAGGGTGCACGAAGTACCCGGTCCAGGCAAGCGGCGGGCTCGGCCGATCGGAGACCGGCCGAGCCCGCCCGAGGTGCGTGCGTGGATCGCCCTCGCCTAGGCCGCGACGGTTTCGTAGATGCCGACGAGATGCTCGAACAGCGGTCCGACCTCGCCGAAGTCGGCGAAGATGTGCTCGATCGCGTGCTCGTCGTCCGACTTCGGACCGTAGCCGTCCCGGCTGTTGCCGTTCATCGCCGTCGAGTGGTCGAGGACCGCCCGGTCGGCGGCGTACAGCTCGTCGAAGTCACCGCTGGCCTTCTCCTCGGCGACGATCGCCTGCGCCTCCGCGAGCTGCTCGTCGGTCAGCGGGTCGAGACCGACCTCGTCCGGGATCGCGAACATCAGGATGATGTCCGACGAGAGGGTCCAACCGTTGCCGGCGGCGGCCTTCGCGTCGCCCTTCGCGCTCCGTGACACGTTGGAGCACTCGTGGGCCATGGCGGCGGCGGCGGTCCCGGCGACGATCGTGGCGGACAGGGCGACCGTTGCCAGTCCGCGCGTGATCCATCGGTGTCGCTGCATGTGAGTGTCCTCCTCGAGGATCGGGGGCGCACACGGTACAGGCGGATCGGATGACCCGTCACGCCTCGCGCCAGGGACCCTGGCCGGTGATCTCCTCGACCGTCACGTGGACGACCACGCCCGGCGGCACGTCGCGCATCGGATACACGGCGCCGGGGCCGAAATAGTGCGGCGCGAGGCGGTCCATCACCTCGAGCGCCCCGCCTTCCGTGATCGTGGCGCGGCCCTTGATCGAGACGTAGGGATGGAGTCCCTCGCCCGTGTGTTCCTTGGCTGCGAACGACATCGCCACGCGCGGGTCGCGCCGCAGGTTCCGGAGCTTGCGCTGGTCCAGCTCGAAGAACGTCGCGAACACGATCTCGTCGCCGTCGACGTCGGCGAGCGTGAGGGTGATGTACGGGGAGCCGTCCTCGTCTATCGTCGCCAGGCTGACGAGCGGGCCGGTCTCGAGGAGCTCGCGGACCGACGCCGGGATGTCTGCCATCCAGTGAGGATACGTGCGCAGGTCCTGCGTCCTCAAAGCCTCCCGGGGTCGTTGAACCGGGGCTATCCTGGGTCGAGAATCCCCCCATCTCGTGCCGATAACGGGTGCACCGAGCCGGTGCGTCCGGAGGGGGAGGAACACGTCCATGAACTCCGAACGGATCAACTTCCTGGCCGTCGTGACGGCGGCGGCCGGGCTTTTCGGCTTCATCGGCGTTTACGCGAAGTGGTTCAGCTACGAGTACGCGGTCGAAGGAGGGACCGTCACGATCTTCCTCGATGGGACCTGGGACGTAACGGGCGCGCTGGCGATCACCGGCGGGATCGGCGCCCTCGCGTTCGGTTGTGCCTACATGCTCCTGACCGATCCCGGGATCCGCAGGATCGTCGTTCTCCTGATGGTGATCTCCAGCGTCCTGCTCTTCCTGTCCTCGGCGTTCGGGTTCATCCGGGTGGACGACGCGGTCAGCGACGCCCCGCTGATGCCCGGCGCGACGGGGACCGCGTTCACGGCGATGGTGGCCATCGGCTTGTTCATCTCGCTCCTGAGCGGCGTCCTCGCCACGGTCGCGTCCGTCCTCCTCGTGATCCGGAGGGAATCCGGCCAGGAGGACGAGCAGGCCACCGCGATCGACGCCGTCTGACGCGGCCGGCGCCGCCGATCCCCGTCCGCGGGTAGCCTTCGCCCGCGATGGAGCGCACGGCGTCTCGGCTGACCTGGTGGGAGCGACCCGGCCTCGAGGTCCGCGACGGCCGACTCACGATCGCGGGTCGTGACGCCGAGTCGATCGCTCGGGAACACGGGACCCCGCTCTACGTCTATGACCTCGTCCGAGTCGAGGAGCAGGTGCGCGCGCTCCAGCGCGCGCTGGGCAGCGCCGGGCTCCGGCATCGCGTCCGGCTCGCGCTGAAGGCGCAGCGCGAGCCGGTCTTCCTCGCGTTCCTCCGCGGACTGGGGGGGCCCGGGTCGGAGCAGAGCGTCGGGATGGACGTGTGCTCTCCCGGCGAGCTCAGGTGGGCGCTCGACCACGGGTGGGATCCCTCCGAGATCAGCTACACGGGAACGAACCTGTCCGAGCGGGATCTCGACGAGATCCTGGGGGCCGGCGTCCATCTCAACGTCGACCTCCTCACCCAGCTCGAGCGTGTGGGGCGCCGGGCGCCGGGATCGACGATCGGGATCCGGATCAACCCTCGGATCGGCGCCGCGTTCCCGGGCGGGGGACAGACGTACGCGGGCGACCGCCCGACGAAGTTCGGGATCTATCCCGAGCGACTCGAAGACGCGCTCGCGATCGCGCGCCGACACGACCTGATGATCGACACGGTCCACGTCCACGCCGGCTACCTGTACCTCACCGACGCCCTCCCCGTCGTCGACGAGACGATGCGGCGAGTGGCAGCCGCGACCCGGACGCTCATGGACGCGGGCTGCCCGATCGTCGAGGTGAACACGGGCGGCGGCCTCGGCGTGCCGTTCCGACCCGGGGACCTGCCGCTCGACGTCGAGGCCTGGGCGAACGTCCTCGCGACCCACCTCGGACCGCTCGACGTCACCGTCGGCACGGAGCCGGGCGAGTTCCTCGCGAAGGAGTGCGCCGTCCACCTGACGGAGGCGGTGAGCGTGGAGGATCGCGACGGCACGACGTTCGTCGGACTCGACACCGGATGGAACGTGATCAACGAGCACTTCGTGTACCGGATCCCCTTCCATCCGATCCTGTGCCGGGCCGCGGACGCGGAGCCGTCCGCGAACGTCACCGTCGCTGGCCACATCAACGAGGGGAACGATCTGTTCGCCGAGGACCATCCGATGCCCGCCGTCGAGGAGGGCGACATCGTCGCGATCCCCCTCGTCGGGTCGTACAACGCCTCGATGGTCTCGGTGCACTGCCTCCGCCCGGAGCCACGCGCGGTCTCGTTCACCGATCGCGGATGACCGATCTTCCCGTCGCCGAGCGATGGTTCCGCGCCCAGCGGGTGACCGACGACGTCACGCTGCTGGTCGAGGAGCACCTCGATCCGTTCTTCGAGTCGAACGTGTGGCACGTGCGGGGTCGCGACCGCGACCTCGTCGTCGACGCGGGCAACGGGATCGGTGACCTGCG
Organism: Actinomycetota bacterium; assembly: GCA_036281075.1. Lineage (GTDB taxonomy): Bacteria > Actinomycetota > UBA4738 > UBA4738 > HRBIN12 > JAJNBA01. The sequence goes on from DASUPO010000074.1 coordinate 14,468, forward strand.
CGGGGAGCTGGCCGGGTTCGTCGAGCACCGTCCGGTCGTCGCGGTCGCGACGCACCACCACTTCGACCACATCGGCGGACTGGGCGCGTTCGACGAGCGCTGGTGTCACGAGGCGGACGCGGAGAAGCTCCGGGACCCCGACGGCCTGGCCCTGCGCCGAGAGGACTACCGCCCTGGCCTGGAGGACGAGATCCGCTGGTACGGCTACCAGCCGCCGGCGCTCGCAATCACGGCGCTGCCCATGGCGGGCTTCGACGTGGCCGGGTGGCGGACCCGGGCGATCGAGCCAACCCGGCTCCTCCGGGACGGAGACACGGTAGACCTCGGCGACCGGTCCTTCGAGGTGCTGCACGTGCCGGGACACACGGCCGGCTCGATCGCCCTGTGGGACGCGGACGCGCGGCTGCTGTTCACGGGCGACACCGCCGCGCTCGACGATCCCCTGCACGCCGTGGACGAGGAGGCGTTCGTGCGATCGCTGCGGCGGCTCCGCGAGCTCCCGGTGGAGATGGTCTGCGTCGGGCACTCCCGGCCGTTCGGGCGCGACGAGCTCCTCGACCTGATCGACGCAGAGCTCACGACGCGCGGCTGATCGCGCCGGTCGCTACGCGAACCGGACCGTGAAGTTCGCGTCGGCGCCGGTCCAGCCGGTGAACCCGAACCGCAGGACGAGCGATCGGCAGGAATCCGCCCAGTTCGCCTTCGTGCGCCACACGAGCTGGAGGCGTCCGCCGGGGTTCACGTTCGCCTGGACGTCGGCGGCCTGGTCGTCGGCGGCGGGATCGCCGCTCTCGCAGTTGACCCGGCGCACGAGCGGGTATCCGG
>DASUPO010000075.1:0-57322 GCA_036281075.1 Actinomycetota bacterium
GCCAGATCGCCGCGCCGATCACGACGCCCGCGAACAGCCACGAGTACACTCCCTCGCCCGACATCGCAACGACGACGCCTCCGACCGCCCACGCGAGCGGCACCCCCAGGACGAAGAGGAGGACGGCGAGGACGGCGTAGACGACGGTCTTCTTGATCACGACGTCGATGTCGTAGAGGCGGAACTTCAAGATCGCGATCCCGATCGCTGCGGGGATCGCGACCAGCGCGAGGACGAGGATGTTCTCGACCAGGTCGATGTCGGTCGTGCCCTCCCCGCTCAGCGTCCAGTAGGGGACGCCGATCAGGAAGCAGACGGCCAGCACGGCGAGGGCCAGCAGGAGCCACTTCAGCTGCTCGCGCTCGTCGCCGCGCGCTCGTCGGTAGCGGATCGCGAGCGAGGCGAGGGCTCCCAGGAGCCCCAGGACATACGGGAGCATGACGACATCTCCGACGTTCCGCATCCACTCGGCGCCGTCGACCCCGAAGGGGTTCCGGACGCCCGGCGTACTCTCGAGGTCGCCCGGGGCGAGTGCGAAGAAGATCGTCCCCAGGATCGCCCCGATCGTCCCCACGACCGCGACGGACCGCCATCGCGGCGACGGCAGGTGGCCGTCCGGATAGAGCAACGGGATGTGCAGCGCCAGCAGCGCCATGGACGGGATCCAGATCCATTCGGTGATCCAGGCGGCGACGTCGGCCGCCGGCAGCGCCCCGGGAGCCGTGAAGAGACCGTAGTTGGCGTACTGCTGCGCGAGCTCCTGCAGGCCGGTGCCGACGCCGGAGGCGAGCAGCAACCACCCGATCGGGTTCGACGGCACCCGTGAGGAGATCAGGAAGCCGGCGATCGCCAACACGCCGGCCAGCAGCACGCCCCACCCCTTGAACCCGAACGACTCCTCCGGCAGCGGTGTCCCGATCCCGAGGATCAGGAGAGCGATCGCGGCCGCGAGGAGCGCCGCGATCACCAGAGCGAGCAGCCAGGCCAGTCGAGATGCGGTCCGAGTGTCGACCATCACCCGCGCATCGTCCCACCCGGCCGACGGCCGTCCAAGGGGGCCGACCTGCGGGTACGCACGTCAGAACACCCCCCTCCCGTTCGTGCTGGCACCCCCTCCGGGTCCGCATGCCCGCGCCGTCGTCGGACGCCTCCCTTTGGGCGTAGCGTCCGCTCGACGAACGAAGGAGGAACCCCGATGACCACGATCGTGGTGGGAACCGACACCTCGGCGGCCGCCGACCTGGCCGTGGAGGACGCGGCCCGTCTCGCCCGCGAGCGCGGCGCCGAGCTCCTGGTCCTGTACGTGAAGCCCGAGGGCCCCGATCGCGCGGTGGTGGACCCCGATCGCGCAGCCGACCCCGGCGCGCATCTCCGTCGGCTCGCGACCCTTTTCCCCGGGGTCGCCATGACCACCCGGATCGAAGGGGGCGATCCCGCCGCGCGCATCGTCGACGTGGCCGAGGAGGTCCGCGCCGAGACGATCGTGCTCGGCAACCGCGGGATGCACGGATCTCGATGGCGGGTCCGAGAGAGCGTCCCGAACCTCGTCCTTCGACATGCGCCGTGCAGCGTCTACATCGTGGACACGAGGAAGGCGCAGTGAGCCGTGGACCGGCTAGGTCGGATCGCGGAGGAAGGCGAGCACGGCCATCACCCGGCGGTGCACGTCCGGCTCCTCGGTCAGGCCGAGCTTGTGGAACAGGGAGTTGATGTGCTTCTCGACGGCGCGCTCGGTGAGGAACAGCGACTTCGCGATCGCGGCGTTGTTCTGACCCTGCGCCATGTGGCCGAGGACCTCGCGTTCCCGGTCGGTGAGGCGGGCGAGCGGCGAATGCGCGAGGTGCTCCTTCGCGGCGACGAGCGCCTCCACGATCTTCGGATCGAGGACGCTGCCGCCGCGCGCGACCTCGGTCAGCGCGCGGATGAGCTCCTCCACGTCTGCGACCCGCTCCTTCAGGAGGTAGCCGAGCCCGGCGGCGCCGTCCTTGAGCAGCTCGTAGGCATACTCCTCCTCCGCGTACTGCGAGAGCACGACCACTCCGATCGCCGGATGGGCCGATCGGATCTCCTTGGCACCGCGGATGCCCTCGTCGGTGCCGCTCGGCGGCATCCGGATATCCGTCAGGACGGCGTCGGGGTCGTGCTCGTCGACGGCGGAGAGCAGCTCGTCGAGGCTGGACGCGGTGCCCACGAGCTCGACCTCGTCGGCGCTGGACAGGAGGGCCGCCGTCCCCTCGCGGACGAGGTAGTTATCCTCCGCGAAGACCACCCGCAGCGGCATGCGCGGATGGTACACGCGAGGAACTGGGGGTTGGCTGCGTGATCCACGTGGTGCTCGGTGAGGACAACGTGCTCGTGCGCGAGGGAGTGCGCGCCTTGCTGGACTCCTATGACGACATCGAGGTCGTCGGCGTCGCGGAGGACGCGCCGACCCTGCTCGCCACCGCCGCGGAGCACACGCCCGACGTCGTCGTCACCGACATCAAGATGCCGCCCTCCTTCCAGCTCGAGGGAATCGACTGCGCCCACGCGATCCGCGAACGGCATCCGGACACCGGCGTGGTGGTGCTCTCGGCGCACGACGACGAGGAGTACGCGATCGCGTTGCTCGGCAAGGGACACAGCGGGCTCGCGTACCTGCTGAAGGACCGGATCGCGCAGGGCGACGAGCTCGCTCGCGCGATCCGGGAGGTGCGGGCGGGTGGGAGCGTCGTCGACCCGGCGATCGCGGAGCGGCTCTCCGGACGGGCCGAGTCCGAGGAGGAGGACCGGATCGTCCTCGACATGATGGCGCAGGGCCTCGGCTACGAGGCGATGGCCACCGAGCTCGGGACGACCCAGGAGGCGGTGGACGGACGGGTGACGGAGCTGTTCCGTCGGATGGCCGGTGACGGCGAGACCGGCAGCGGCCTGCTGGGTGAGTTCAAGCGGCTGCACGCCGCGGTCGTGGAGCAGTCGGCGGCCGCCACGTCGCTGAAGTCCTACGTGCCCCGGCAGTTCGCGGACGCGCTGGCGCGCGGCGGGGACGCCGCGAGCCAGCGCGAGCTCGAGGTGACCGTCCTGTTCAGCGACATCCGTGGGTTCTCGACGATCGCCGAGCGTCTCACGGCGCGGGAGATCGCGGAGATCGTCGGGCGTCACCTCGGGGCGATGGCCGAGGTGATCGCCGAGCACGGCGGAACGATCGACAAGTTCCAGGGCGACGCCGTGATGGTGGTCTTCGGCGCTCCGGAGCCCCTCGCCGACCACGCGGAGCGCGCGCTCCGCTGCGCCCTCGCGATGCAGCACCGCCAGGTCGAGCTCAACGCGCAGGGCTGGGGGACGGACACCGTCCGGACCCTCGACGTCGGGATCGGCCTGAACACCGGCGTCGTGATGGCGGGAGCGGTCGGCGGCGGCGGGCGTCTCGAGTACACCGTGATCGGCGACGCGGTGAACGTCGCGCAACGGCTCCAGTCCGAGGCCGGGGGCGGCGAGGTCGTGGCCGCGGCCTCGACCGTCTCGGCGGCGCCGGCGGTCGCCGCCGAACCGATCGGTCCGCGCCACGTGAAGGGCCGCGAGGAGCCTGTGGACGTCTTCCGGATCGTGGAGGCGGGATGAGCGGAGCGACCCGCGAACGCCCGGCACGATGGCCCTGGGTCGTCCTCGCCATCTTCCTGATCGAGGCGACCGTGGGCCTCGCGCTCGTCGTCCGGAACGACGAACCGGTGGGCGAGCAGGTCCCGTTCGTGTTCGCGTTCGCGATGTTCGGGCTGGTCGGCGCCGTGATCACGTCCCGGGAACCACGGAACCGGATCGGGCTCCTCCTCATCTGGGGGGCCGGTGCGACGGCGGTCGGGTTCCTCGGCCAGGAACTGGCCACCTATCTCGCGGTCGAGCGCGGCGTCCACGGGGGCCCGTTGCTCGTGGCGACCGCGATCGTGTCCGAGGCGGGGTGGATCCTCGGCATCCTGCCGGTGATCTTCCTCCTCCCGGCGCTGTTCCCGACGGGTCGACCCCACTCCCCACGATGGCGATGGCTGCCGTGGACGATCGTCGCGCTCGCGGTGCTCCTGCAGCTGGGGGTCGTGTTCGCCACGCCGACGTTCGTCGGGTCGAGCGGCGAGGCGCTCGTGCGCAACCCGCTGTATCTCGGCCGCATCGAGGCGGTCGACGCGTTCCTCGACAGCGGCTGGTGGTTCGTGGCTCTCCTGGTGCTCTCGGCCGCATCGCAGGTGATGCGCTTCCGGGCGTCCCGGGGCACCGAGCGTCAGCAGATCAAGTGGTTCTCGTTCGCGATCGCCGCATTCGCGGTGTACCTGAGCCTCTCGGAGATCCTCGGGTTCTCGGGGATCGTCGAGTCGGTGCTCTCGGGGATCGCGTTCGCGCTGCTGCCCGCCGCGATCGGCGCCTCGATCCTCCAGTACCGGCTCTGGGACCTCGACGTCGTGGTGAAGCGAGCGGTGGTGGCCGGGATGCTGGTCGTCCTGGCGATCGGCGTGTACGCGGCGGCCGTCGCGCTGATCGGCAGCGTCGCGGTCGCGGAGAACCGGCCGGCCTTCATCTTCGGGATCGCGCTGGCCCTGGGGATCGCCTTCCGACCCGTGATACGCGCCGCGCGTCGCGTTGCCGATCGGCTCGTCTACGGGAAGCGGGCGACGCCGTACGAGGTGCTGACGGACTTCTCGGAACGCGTGGGCACCTCCTACGCGACCGAGGACGTCCTCCCGCGCATGGCACAGGTCCTCGGAGAGGGCGCCGGGGCGGAGGTCGCCCGGATCTGGTTACGGGACGGGGCCTCGTTCCGACCAGCCGCCGCGTGGCCGGCGGGTGCGCAGGAGGTTGCGCCGCCGAGCGCGGAGCCGATGGGGCCCGTGATCGCGGGGGAGACCGTGATCGAGGTTCGGGACAAGGGTGAGGTCCTCGGGGCGCTCTCGGTGCGCATGCCCGCGTCCGACCCGATGAGTCCGACGAAAGAGAAGCTGGTCCGCGACCTGGCGGCGCACGCAGGCCTCGTGCTGCGCAACGTCCGACTCGTCGAGGAGCTCCGGGCATCGCGGCAGCGGCTCGTGGCCGCGCAGGACGAGGAGCGTCGCCGGCTCGAGCGGAACATCCACGACGGCGCGCAGCAGCAGCTCGTCGCGTTGGCCGTGAAGGCGCGGCTCGCGAGGCAGCTGACCGAGCGCGATCCCTCGAAGGCGTCCGAGATGCTCGAGCAGATCGAGTCGGAGACCCAGGTGGCCCTCGAGGACCTGCGGGATCTCGCGCGCGGGATCTATCCGCCGTTGCTCGCTGACCAGGGGCTCGTGGCCGCGATCGAGGCACAGGCCAGGAAGGGCCGCCTCGGCGTCACCGTCGACGCGAACGGACTGGGGCGGTTCCCGGCCGACATCGAGGCCACGGTGTACTTCTGCGCGCTCGAAGCCCTGCAGAACGTCGCGAAGTACGCCGACGCCGCGCACACCGTGGTCCACCTGACCCGCGCGAACGGCGACCTGTCCTTCGAGGTCGTCGACGACGGGCGGGGGTTCGATCCGGCCGTCATGGCGAGCGGCTCTGGGCTGCAAGGGATGGCCGACCGGCTGGCGGCCGTGGGAGGCTCTCTCGAGGTGCGATCCGCGCCCGGCCGCGGGACGACGGTGACGGGCCACGTGCCGGTCGAGGGGGACTGACTGAGGATGGCGATGGAAACCGCATCGACGTCGACGGGGCGGTTGCTCGCGTTCCGGATCGTCGGCTGGTTCCTCGGCGTGCTGACCATCGGGTACTCCGTGTACTTCACCGTGGACTCGATCCTGTCGAGCGACTTCACGACGCAGAGCCATCGGTTCCACAACCTCGGGGGGTTCGCCGGCGGTGGGCTGATCGGCGTGTTCGCGATCATGTTCGTGCTCAGGCCGGCGTGGACGGCGGTCTGGTACGCACTCGTCGCGCAGGCGTTCGCGTGGCTGTTCGGCGGACTGATGGGCGGCGACTTCGTGTCGGGTCTCCTGTTCGTCGCGCCGCTCGGCGTGGTGGTCCTGGCGGTCCTGCACCCGGATCCCCGGTCCCTGCACCGGTTGCCCGGTCGTCCGAGCGTCGCCTTGCTCACCTATGCGCTGCTCGGCACGATCCCGGCGTGGATCTACGCCGTGATCAACGCCGAGCTCCAGCGCGGGCCGGCGACCGACCCGCACGTCGAGTTCCACCACTGGTCCGGCGTGGCCGTGTCAGCGCTCTGCATCGCCGGCGCCGCGCTGGCGACGTCGCTCCGCGGGGCGGGGTGGCAGGTCACCGGCGCGGTGACGGCGGTCGCCGCCGTGCTGTTCGGCGTCGCCGGGCTGGTGTTCGCCGACTACCCGGGCGCCCCGTCGGAGGTCGGTTGGTCGTGGCTCGCGATCGCGGCCGGCATCGGCTTCTGGATCCTCGTGCAGGTGGAGTCGGCCCGAGAGGCCACGTCCGCGTGACGACCTCCCGGTCGCCGCTCCGCCGCTTCGAGCGGTGGCTCGTCGGTCTCTTCATGGCGTGGCTCGTCCTCGTCCTCGAGCGCCTCGTGATGCATCAGATCAAGAAGAAGGAGCGTGCTCGCCCGGCGCCGTCGCCGGACGCTCTCGTGATGGGGGAGGAGTAGCCGTGCATCGCTGGTGGGTCCTGCTCCACATCGCGGGCGCGTTGGGTTTCGCGATGGCGCACGGTGTCTCCGCGTACGCGACGCTCCGCCTGCCGCGCGAACGTGATCCGGCCCGCGTGAGCCAGCTGCTGGAGCTCTCGGCCTCGTCGGTGGGCTTCATGTGGAACGCGATCGGGGTCCTGCTGATCGGCGGGATCGCCGCGGGCTTCACGGGCCACTTCTGGGGGCAGGCATGGATCTGGGCGGCGATCGTCGTCCTCGTCGTCGTGATCGTCGCGATGTACGCGATGGCGACGACCTGGGCGACGCGGCTCCGCACGATCTCGACCGCGATGGTCGAGGGCACCGAGGCCGTCTCCGGAGAGCAGTACGAGGAGATCCTTCACTCGCGTCGCCCCTACTCGATCGCGGCGATCGGGTTCGTGGGGCTCCTCGTCCTCCTCTGGCTGATGATCTTCAAGCCGACGCTCGGCTTCGGATCGCCCGCGGAGTGCGAGCCGGCTGCGGACGGCGTGCGTGTCTGTGCGTTCGACGACACCGCGTTCGTGCCGGCGACCCTCGAGGTCCCGGCGGGGGAGCCGTTCGTGCTCGAGTTCGACAACCGAGATGAAGGCGTGCCGCACAACGTCGCGATCTACCGGGACGAGTCCGCCGAGGAATCGTTGTTCGTCGGCGACCTCGTCGATGGTCCCACGACGGCGACCTACGACGTGCCGGCGTTGGACGCCGGCGAGTACTTCTTCCGCTGCGACGTCCATCCCGTGATGACAGGTACCGTCGAGGTGAGCTGAGATGTCGTATCGGACGATCGTCGTGGGCACGGACGGGTCCCCGACCGCGACCGTCGCGGTCGAGGTCGCGCAGAAGCTCGCGAAGCGCCACAAGGGCCGACTGATCCTCGTCGGCGCGCTCGACGCCTACGGGATCTCCCGTCAGCCGCTGCAGACGGCCCTGTACGAGGCCGCGGAGGCCGCCCGGGCGAAGAAGGTCGACGCGACCGCGGAGCTGATCGAGGGGACCCCCGGGGAGTCGATCCTCGCGGCGGCGGTCAAGCACGACGCCGACCTGATCGTGGTGGGGAACCGCGGGATGGGGCAGGCCACCAGGTTCCGACTAGGAAGCGTGCCCGACTGGGTGGCGCACGACTCCCCCTGCGACCTACTGATCGTGGACACGACGGGACGCGCGGGTCCGCGCGATCCGGCGCCGCCGTACTCGCGGATCCTGGCCGGCACCGATGGGTCCGGCACCGCCACCGAGGCGGTCCGGAAGGCCTACACCTTGGCGTCGATGTACGCCGGCACCGTGATGCTCGTCCACGTCGGCGATCCGGTGGTCGGCGCGATCAAGCTGGAGGAGGTCGCAAGCGCCAAGCCCGAGGACATCGAGGTGGAGCGGCGCGTCGTCGAAGGCGACCCGGCCCAGCGGATCTGCGAGCTCGCCGAGGCAGAGGACGTCCAGCTCGTCGTCGTCGGGAACAAGGGGATGTCGGGCGTCCGGCGGTTCCTCGGCTCCGTGCCGAACAAGGTGGCCCACGAGGTGCCGTCCGACGTCCTGATCGTGAAGACGGTGGACCGGTCGGCCGACGACGTCGGGCCGGGGCACGGCGCGCTCGTGAGCGTCGACGGACGCCAGGTCGCGTTCTACCGGGACGAGGAGGGACGGACCGTCGAGCTCTCGGCCCGGTGCACGCACATGGGGTGCACGGTCGACTGGAACGACTCGGCGAAGACGTGGGACTGCCCGTGTCACGGATCGCGCTTCGCCGCCGACGGGTCGGTCGCGCGGGGGCCGGCCGCCGATCCGCTCGAGCGGATCGGCGGCACCGCGCCGATCGCCGCCGCCGCGGAGGCGGAGGCGGACGAGGGCGCCGCGGCGGCGATCGCGCCCGTCTCCCACGAGCCGTCCCGGGCGAAACAGCGGTTCGTGATCGTCGGCGCGAGCCTCGCCGGCGCGACCGCCGCCGCCACCCTCCGCGACGAGGGGTTCGACGGCGATGTCGTGCTGATCGGGGGCGAGCCGACCTTCCCCTATGAGCGACCGCCGCTCTCGAAGACGTTCCTCCGCGGGGAGACCCCGATGCAGGACACGATGGTCCGTCCCGAGGCGTACTACGAGGACAACCGGATCGAAACCTGGTTCGGAACGACGGCCGTCGGGGTCGACGCCGCCGAGCGGACGATCGCCGTCGCCGGCGGCGAACCGGTGTCGTTCGACCGGCTCCTGATCGCGACGGGCGCGCGGAACCGCCGATTCCCGATCCCCGGGATCGGCCTCGACGGAGTGCTCGACCTCCGCACGCTCGGCGACGCGGCCGAGATCCGCGCAGAGGCGTTGCCCGGGCGCCGGGTGGTGCTGGCCGGGATGGGCTTCATCGGATCCGAGGTGGCCGCGTCCTTGCGGCAGCTCGGGCTCGAGGTGCACGTCGTGGCCGGCGGCAAGGCGCCGCTCGACCGCGTCCTCGGTATCGAGGTCGGCCGGGTGATCGAGGGCATCCACCGGGACCACGGCGTCGAGATGACGTTCGACGACCAGGTGGCGGGGTTCGAGGGGAACGGGCGCGTCGGGAGCGTGAAGACCGCGAGCGGCGTCAGCCTCGGGTGCGACTTCGTGGTGCTCGGCCTCGGCGTCGAGCCGGTCACCGATGTCCTGGCGGGGTCGGGGATCGACGTGGCCGACGGTGTCCTCGTCGACGAGCACTGCCGGGCGAGCGTGGACGGGATCTTCGCCGCGGGCGACGTCGCGAACCATTACCACCCGGTCTTCGGTCGCCGGATCCGGACCGAGCACTGGAACAACGCGCGCGAGCAGGGCCGGGTCGCCGCGCTCAACATGATGGGACGCGAGACGCCGTACGACGAGATCCACTGGTTCTGGTCCGATCAGTACGACCACACGATCCAATACGCGGGCTACCACCGTGAGTGGGACGAGCTCGTGATCCGCGGGAGTCTCGCGGCGCGGAGCTTCGCGGCCTTCTACGTGCTCGAGGGCCGGGTGCGGTCGGTGGTCTCCGTGGACCGACCGTCGGACGTTCGCGACGCGATGCCGTTGATCCGCGCGGGCGGGCGCGCCGACCTCGCCGCGCTCCGCGACGAGTCCGTCGACCTCACGACGCTCGTCTGAGCGGCCTGCGGCGGGGTCGCGGTCATCGGGCCGGCTCCCGGGCGGCCGGTCAGCGGTCCCGCTGCCTGATCAGATCGATCAACATCCCGAGCGTCAGCAGGGCGCCGAGGATCCCGAACGCGATCGGCACCCACACCGGCACGCGGCTCGAGATCGCCGTCAGGCCGCTCGCGAGGATCGCGGCGCCCGCCGTCAGCCCGAGCGCGAGGTGGCGCCCCGCCCGACGTACGGTGGTCTCGAGCGGGCCGGCGCGGAAGTTGATCTCCATCTTCTGGCCGGGCCGGGCGCCGATCATCCGTTCGATCGCCTCGATCACCCGCATCGCTCGCACCTTGAGCTTCTGCGACTGGTAGAAGAGAGCCTTGGGGTCGAGGCGGGCGCCCATCCCCCGAAGGAGGCTCCGCGTCAGGAACCGACCGGCCACCTCGAACGGGTCGAGCTCCGGGTCCAGCTGTGCGGTCGCGAGCTGCATCTGCGCGAGGGCCTTCCCGGTGAGCGCGAGGGAGGCGGGCAGCGGCACGCCGTACCGGAGCGAGATCTCGGTCATCTCCTGGAGGATCGGTCCGAGCTGGATGTCCTTCAGCGACGCCGTGCGGTACCGGGCCATCAACGAGCCGAGCTCGGACTGGAACCGATCCACGTCCAGGTCGCTCCGTTCGATCGCGTTCGCGAGCATCAGCGTGACGTCGGTGAGGAACCCGACGTCCTCCTGCGCGAACGCCATCAGCAGCAGCATCAACTGCTCCCGCATCTCGCCGCCCACCTCGCCGACCATGCCGAGGTCCAGGAAGTAGAGCCGGTCCTCCGCCGGCTGCCACATCAGGTTGCCCGGATGCGGGTCCGCGTGGAAGAACCCCGCGACCATGATCTGCTGATAGAAGCTCTCCAAGAGCTGACGCGCGGCATCGCGTCGGGCGTCGCCGCTCGGCGCGGAGTCGATCGGCCCGCCGCCCACGTCCTGCATCACGAGGAGGCGGGAGGTCGACAGGTCCCCGTAGACGGCCGGGACCGCGAGCCGCGGGAACGGTTCGAGCACCTCGCCCATCCGCCGCATGTGGTCCGCCTCCTGCCGGAAGTCCAGCTCGCGTTGGAGCGAGTCCGACAGGTGCTGGAACACGGCCTCCATGTCGATCACGAGCTTCAGCCCCGGCCGTCTCGCGGCCTTCTCCGCGAAGACCTCCAGGAGCGCCACGTCCTGCTCGATCAGCCGGCGCGCGTCGGGCCGCTGGATCTTGATCACCACCTGGTCCCCGGTCGCGAGCGACGCCCGGTGCACCTGCGCGATCGTCCCGGCCGCGAGGGGAGTCGGTTCGACCGTCTCGAAGACGTCCTCCCACGGAACGCCGAGCTCCTCCTCCATCATCGAGACGACCTGCTCCTCCGACAGCGGGCGCACGTTGTCCTGCAGGGTGGCGAGCTCCTCGATGAACTCCGGCGGGAGGAGGTCGGGCCGGGTCGACAGGATCTGGCCGAGCTTGCAGAACGTGGGGCCGAGCTCCTCCAGCGCCGCGCGGAGCCGCTTCGCCTGTCGGTGCCTGCCGGAGGCGCCCTCCTCGTCCGGCCGGCCGAAGAGCTCCCGCAGCCCGTGCTTCGCGAAGACGACGCCGATCTTCGTGCCTCGCGAGAAGAGGTGCGGCTCCGCCGCCGGAGCCGCGGGCGACGAACGGATCGTCGGGGACGGGGCCCGCACGGCCGTCGGCTGCCCGTTCGTGGTGTTCACGATGATCACGGTGCATCGAGCGTTGTGGCTGATCCGGTTCGGGACGTTGCCGAGCAGGAACTCCTTGCGGCCCGCCATCCCCGCGTTGCCAACCACGAGCACGTCCACGGCCTCGTCCTCGGACGTCCGCACGATCGCCATCGCGGGGTCGTCGTCGATCACGACGTGGGCGTGCCCGCGCTCGCCGGCGAGCTGGGTCGTGTAGTGCTGGAGATCGTCGCCCGCGCTCTGGGCCCGCGTCGCCTCCGCCGCGCCGTACTCGGTGGCCCCGGGGTGCGTGGGCACGATCACCTGCACCACGTGGAGCTCGGCGCCGAAGCGCTCCGCGAACGAGGCCGCCCACGCCACCGCGCGCGACGCGGTCTCGGAGCGGTCGGTGCCCACCATCACCCGGCGAACGGGTCCGAGGGCGTCGGTCTGGGTCGAGCTCATGGCCCGCATCATCTCGCCTCCGCTCGCGTCCGTCGACGGTCGGGGGGCCGATCGGACCGACCGTGCTGCCGCTGGTTCCCGGTCGCGACCTGGGCCGTTGGTATCCTGCCTCGTCCGCCGGAGTAGCTCAGTGGCAGAGCAACCGCCTCGTAAGTGGTAGGTCATGGGTTCGAATCCCATCTCCGGCTCCACTCGGGGCAGGTTGCCGGAGGAAGGAGCGGGTTGCGAGAATCGCGCCAGATGAGGGCCCTTCGAACGCTCGCGCTGGCCCTCGCGCTCGTCCTGGTTCCCGCGAGCGCCGCCGTGGCACAGGTCTCGGTGGATCCCTCGGTCAGTCCGGAGCTCAACACCGGCGGCTGGATCCGCGGTATGGCGATCCTGCTGACCCTGCTCGGTCTCGTGATCATCCTGCTCGTGGTCGCGGCCTACGTGCGCTTCGCGCCGCGCTTCTCGTCGGACGAGACGACGCTGAAGGTCGTCCGGGCGGATCGCGTGCGCCCGGGCGAGGAGCTTCCCCGACGCACCGTGGACATCAAGGCGGCGGCGCCTGTCGTCGTCGCGCCGCCGCCCCTGCCGCAGCCCGTCGGCGTCGCGGCCGCGCCGGCTCCGCCATCGGCCGCCGGGCCGGCGAGCCCGGCTCCGGCTGCGGCCCCGGCGAGCCCGGCTCCGGCTGAGGCCCCGGCCCAGGCGGGCCCCGGTGCCGAGGCCCCCTCCACCGACGCGCCCCAGGCCGCGCCCGCGAGCGAGGGCGCCCCCGCCGAGGCGGATGCCGCCACCGAGACGCGGGAGCAGGCGACGCCCGCGGCCTCCGAGGCCGCGCCCGCCCCGGCCCCCGCTCCCGCCGAGCGGGTCGAGGTCTCGCTCGACCAGGAGGTGTTCGACCAGACGCTCAAGGAGCTCCTGGACAAGGGCACCGACAAGCGCGTGGCCGAGGGGCAGGCGCGGCGCGCGGCGATGATCGCCGCGCGCAAGAAGGCCGCGGGCGAGGGGTAGCGCGGAACCTCGTAGCCTGTCGTCCATGGACGCCACCGAGGTCGACTGGTCGATGGGCTCCCAGTCGGCCCGATTGGCCGACTGGGACACGGCGCTCGCGATCGGTCGCCGCGTCGCCGGTCCTGGGGTCCGCGTCGCCGCGGCCGACCGGGCCCGGATGCGGGAGGACCTCGCGGACCTCGTCCCGTCCTCCGAGGCCCTGATCCGGGACTTCACCGGGCTCGACCCCGGCGGGTTCCGATCCCGTCCGTGGGTGATGGGACGGGGCGAGTGGATCCGAGCGAACCTGGGGGGACTCCAGCGGATGCTCGAGCCGATCGCCGGTCGGATCCTCGCGAAGCAGTCGGGCGGCGGCGTCGTCCGTCGGAAGATCCTGGGCGCGCAGGCGGGCGGGCTCCTCGGATACGTGTCGCGGCGGGTGCTCGGGCAGTACGACGCCTTCCTCCCGCCGGACGACGAGGGGCTGCTCTACTTCGTCGGGCCGAACGTGGCCGAGGTGGAGGGACGCTTCGGACTCCCGCCGCGCGACTTCCGGCTCTGGATCGCGATCCACGAGGTGACGCACCGGGTGCAGTTCGGCGCGGCGCCGTGGCTGCGTGCTCATATCCGGTCGCAGGTCGACCGGTACCTGGGAACCGTCTCCCTGGACTCCAAGGACTTCGGGCACCAGCTGCGCCGGGCGGTCGACGAGGTGCGGGCCGGCGCCGACGTCAAGGGGATGAGCGGCCTCTTCCTCCTGCTGAACGACGAGCAGCGCGAGATCGTGCGCCACGTGCAGGGCGTGATGTCTCTGCTGGAGGGGCACGCCTCGTACGTGATGAACGAGGTCGCCGCCGAGCACGTGGCCGACCTCGCCCGCATGCGGAAGGCCCTGGCGGAGCGGCGTCGCAGGGCGAGCGGCGTCGAGCGCTCCTTCCAGCGAGCGATCGGCTTCGACAAGAAGGTCGAGCAGTACGACGCGGGGGAGCGCTTCGTGCGCGAGGTGGTGTCCCGCGCGGGCATGGATCGGTTCAATCGCGTGTGGCTCGCCCCGGAGGGCCTCCCGAGCACCGACGAGATCGCCGACCCGGCTGCCTGGGTCGCCCGCGTCGCCGGGAGCTGACGTGTCTCGCCGGCCCCCGGCCGTCGCCCGGGTGCTGGAGCGGGTCACGAAGACGGCCCGCGAGCACGAGATGTTCTCCGCGGGCGACCTGGTCCTCGTGTCCTGTAGCGGCGGTCCCGATTCGGTCTGCCTCCTCTACGCCCTGCACCGACTGCGCCGGCTGTTCAAGATCCGCCTGGCCGTCTTCCACTTCGACCATCGACTCCGGCCCGATTCGGCGAAGGACGCGGCGTACGTCCGGGCGTTGGCGTCGCGACTCGAGCTTCCGTTCCACCTCCGTGTGGCGGAGGACGCGCCCCGGAAGGGCGAATCGGTGGAGGCCTGGGGGTTCCTGGCCAGGGGCCGCGCACGAACGAGCGTCGCCGCCGAGATCGGCGCGGCCAAGATCGCGCGGGCCATGACGCTGGACGATCGAGCGGAGTGGGTGCTGGTCTGCCTCCTGTCCGGCGCCGGTCCGCTCGGGATGGCGGGGCAGTCCCCCCACCGCGAGGCGGACGTGCATCCGCTCTTCGACGTGCGTCGCGAGGAGGTGCTCGCGTTCTGCCGCGCCCTGCACCTCCGTCCCCGCTGGGATCCGACGAACGAGGACGTGTCGAAGCTCCGCGCCGCGATCCGGCACAAGGTCCTGCCCGTGATGGAGGAGGTGCGGCGGGGCGGCGCGCGCAAGGCGATCGCCCGCACCGCCGACCAGCTCCGCATGATCGAGCCCCTGATCCGGCGGGAGGCGGCCTCCCGGGGGATCCGGGCCGAGCGGTGGGACGACGGGTTCCGTTTCGAGGTCGCGCCCGGGCAGGGGCCGCCGTCGGGGTTCGTCGACCGGATGAGCCTCGCGAGCGAGTTCCGCCTGCTGGGCCATCGGGTCAGCGAGTCCGACGTCGAGGCGGTGCTCGATCTGGCGCGCGGGCGGCCGGGGCGCCGGCGAGACCTGTCCGAGGGATTGAAAGCGGTCCGCGAGAAGGAGTACGTTCGCGTTTCTCGTCCGGGCCCGCCTTCCCAGGTCTCGCCTTCCCTCGAGCGTTGACGGACACCATGACGGCCGAAGGGGGAGCGATGACCGGGGGCTCTACACTCACCGATTACGTGCAGGCTTACGAGCCCGATATCGAGCGCGTCCTGATCTCCTCGGACGAGATCCAGGCGAAGCTCGCCGAGATGGGGGACCAGATCTCGGCGGACTACGAGGGGAAGTCGCTCCTGCTCGTCGGCGTGCTGAAGGGCGCGTTCGTCGTGATGGCGGACCTCGCTCGCTACGTCCGGCTCCCCTTGGAGTTCGATTTCATGGCGGTGTCCTCGTACGGCGCCGCCACGAAGACCTCCGGCGTGGTCCGGATCCTGAAGGACCTCGATCACGACCTGGAGGGCATGGACGTCCTGCTGGTCGAGGACATCGTGGATTCCGGTCTGACGCTGAAGTACCTGCTGAAGAACCTCGCGGCGCGCAGGCCCGCGTCGCTCGAGGTCGCCGCGCTGCTGCGCAAGACCGGGATCCAGAAGGTGCCCCTGGACATCCGGTACGTGGGGTTCGATATCCCGCCGGACTTCGTCGTCGGGTACGGCCTCGACTTCGGCGAGCGCTACCGGAACCTGCCGTACATCGCCACGCTGAAGCCTCAGGCCTACGGTGCCTGATCGCGGCCGGGCCGCAGGGGATCGGCGTCTCCCAGCAACGGCTCACCGATCCGCACGCGCCCTCGCACACCGGTACCTCTGAGACCGTCTCCGCGAGGGGCGGTGTTACCCTGACCTCGGCTCCGGCGCGGCGCGCGTCGGCCCCGTCGCGTTCCGGAAAGAGGGTCCGTGTCACAACCAGAACCTCCGCTCCGACGACTCGGACGTACCCCGACGCTGTGGATCGTGGGCGGAACGCTGCTCGTCATCGGGCTGTTGTCGATCCTGAACCGGCCGGAGACGGCGGAGCCGATGAAGCTCTCGGAGTTCTCCGCGCTGCTCGCGGACGGCGAGGTCCGAAGCGCGGAGATCCTGGAGGCAGACCAACAGGTCCGCGGTGAGCTGACCGACGGGAGCGAGTACGTCGTCGCCTACCCGGCCGAGTACGCCGACGAGATCACGACCAGGCTGGAGGAGGCCGGCGTGCCCTACGAGGCCCGGCCCCAGAAGCCGAACGAGTTCCTCGGGCTCCTGTACTACGTGCTCCCGATCCTGCTCCTGGCCGGCCTGTTCCTGTGGATGATGAACCGGGCCCAGGGCGGCGGCGGGCGCGTGATGCAGTTCGGCCGAAGCCGCCACAAGCAGGTGTCGAAGGATCAGCCCAAGACCACGTTCAAGGACGTGGCCGGCGTGGAGGAGGCGATCGAGGAGCTGGAGGAGGTCAAGGAGTACCTCCAGAACCCCGCGAAGTTCCAGGCGATGGGCGCGAAGATCCCGCGGGGCGTGCTCCTGTTCGGGCCGCCGGGGACCGGGAAGACGCTGCTCGCGCGCGCCGTCGCCGGCGAGGCGGGGGTTCCCTTCTACTCGATCAGCGGCTCCGACTTCGTCGAGATGTTCGTCGGCGTGGGCGCCGCGCGGGTCCGGGACCTCTTCGAACAAGCCAAGGCCAGCGCGCCGGCGATCGTGTTCGTCGACGAGATCGACGCCGTGGGTCGTCACCGGGGTGCCGGCCTCGGCGGCGGTCACGACGAACGCGAGCAGACGTTGAACCAGCTGCTCGTCGAGATGGACGGCTTCGACCAGCGGTCCACCGTGATCCTGATGGCCGCGACGAACCGTCCCGACATCCTCGACCCGGCGCTGCTGCGCCCCGGACGCTTCGACCGCCAGATCGTGGTCGACCGACCCGACCTCGACGGTCGCAAGGCGATCCTCCGCGTGCACGCGAAGGGGAAGCCGCTCGACCCCGGGGTGGAGCTGGACATCCTCGCCCGGCGGACGCCGGGTTTCACCGGGGCCGACCTGGCCAACGTGATCAACGAGGCCGCCCTCCTCGCCGCGAGGCGCTCGAAGGAGAGCATCACGATGAAGGAGATCGAGGAGGCCGTCGATCGGGTGATGGCGGGGCCCGAGCGCAAGAGCCGGGTGATGAGCGAGGAGGAGCGGCGGCTGATCGCCTACCACGAGGGCGGTCACGCCCTCGTGGCGCACGTCCTGCCGAACACCGACGAGGTGCACAAGATCACGGTGATCCCGCGCGGGCGGGCGCTGGGATACACGCTGACCCTGCCGGAGCAGGACAAGTTCATGATGACGCGCGAGGAGCTCCGCGACGAGCTCGCGATGCTGATGGGCGGGCGCGTCGCCGAGGAGATCGTGGCCGGCGACGTCTCCACCGGGGCGGGCAACGACATCGAACGAGCGACGAAGGTCGCCCGACAGATGGTGACCGAACATGGCATGAGCGACGCGATCGGGCCCCGGACGCTCGGCCAGAAGCAGGGCGAGATCTTCCTCGGCCGCGACTGGGCGTCGACGCCCGACTATTCCGACGCCGTCGCGTTCGAGATCGACCGGGAGGTGAGCCGGTTGATCGACGAGGCGCACGACGTCGCGCTCGAGATCCTGACCGAGCATCGGGGCAAGCTCGACGAGCTCGCCGCGCTGCTCCTGGACAAGGAGACCCTCGACCGCGACGAGGTCGAGGCGTTCTTCCGCGCGGTGGAGAAGCGCTCGCCCCGCGCCCCGGAGGTCCGCAGCGCGGGACTCGCCGTCTCCCGCACCGAGATGTTCCCGACGGCTGATCCGCCGGGTCCGCTCCGCGGGTGACCGTGGTCGCCCGATGAGCGACCGCTGGGCCACCTTCGACTGCTACGGCACGCTGATCGATTGGGACAGCGGGATCCGTCGCGCCCTCGCCCGCGTGTGGCCGGACGTCGATCAGCAGCGGCTGTTCAAGGGGTACCACGACGGGGAGCACCGGGTGCAGGCAGGTCGGGACATCCCGTATCGGCAGGTCCTCCGCGAGACGCTCCTGTCGATCGCCGAGGCCGAGGAGCTCGAGGTGCCCCCGGGCGACGAGGACGCGGTGGCCGCGTCGCTCCCATCGTGGCGGCCGTTCCCAGAGGTCACGGGCTCGCTCGCGGAGCTCCGCGAGCGCGGCTGGCGGATCGCGATCCTCTCGAACTCCGACCCGGACCTGCTCGAGTCCTCGCTGAAGACGATCGGCGTCGAGGTGGACGTCCGCATCACGGCGCACGAAGCGCACGCCTACAAGCCGGCCTTCGCCCATTGGGACACGTTCTTCCGGCAGACGATGGCCGATCGGGAGCGCCACGTGCACGTCGCGGCGTCGCTGTACCACGACGTCGAACCGTGCGCGAAGCTCGGCCTGCCGTGCGTGTGGATCAACCGGCTCGGCGAGTCGAGCGACCTGCCGCGCGCCGGGGAGTTGACCAACCTCGCGGGGCTCCCGGCGAGGCTCGACGCGTTGGTTCCCGGGTAGCATCGGCGCCCGATGGACCTGCTCGAACCACCCGACGCGTTCGACCCGAAGAAGGTCGAGGAGGGCGTCCGGCTGATCCTCGAGGGGATCGGCGAGGATCCCGGCCGGGCCGGGCTCCGCGAGACACCCGCCCGCGTGTCCAGGATGTACGAAGAGATCTTCGCCGGGATCGGCAAGGACGCGTCGCAGGTCGTGACCGTCGTGGAGGGAGCGGACCACGACGAGATGATCATGGTCCGCGACATCCCGCTGCAGTCGTTCTGCGAGCACCACCTGATCCCGTTCTCCGGGCGCGCGCACGTCGCCTACATCCCGAACAAGGCGCAGCAGATCACCGGCCTGTCGAAGATCGCCCGCGTCGTCGACCTGCTCTCGAAGCGTCCGCAGGTCCAGGAGCGGCTGACGACCGAGATCGCCGAGGCGATCGACGTGGCGCTCTCGCCCCGGGGCGTTTTCGTGGTGATCGAAGCGGAGCACCTCTGCATGACGATGCGCGGGATCAAGAAGCCGGGGGCGGTGACGGTCACCTCCACGGTGCGCGGGCTGTTCCGATCCGACGCGCGGACACGCCAGGAGGCGATGGACCACATCGCCATGCACTGAGCCGCGGGCCGCGACCGCACTAGCATCTGGGTCGATGGATGGCGAGTGGCGCTGCCGCGAACGGTCCCTCCCGCTCGGCGACCGGACGCTCGTGATGGGGATCGTGAACGTGACCCCGGACTCGTTCAGCGACGGCGGGACGTTCGACGACGCGGCCGCGGCCGTGAAGCACGGACTCCGTCTCCTCGAGGAAGGGGCCGACCTCCTCGACGTCGGCGGCGAGTCGACGCGTCCGGGCTCGGATCCGGTCGGCGAGCACGAGGAGCGCGACCGGGTCCTGCCGGTGATCGAGGGGCTCCGGCGCGAAGCGCCGGAGGCCGTGCTGTCGGTGGACACGCGCAAACCGGCGGTCGCGATCGAGGCCCTGGGGGCCGGCGCCGACGTCGTGAACGACGTCGGCGCCGGCGCCGACCCGGCGATGTTCGAGGTGGTCGCGGCCGCCGGCGCTGGCATGGTCCTGATGCACATGCGAGGAGACCCGAAGACGATGCAGGACGCCCCATCCTACGGGGACGTCGTGGCAGAGGTGCGCCGGTTCCTGTCGGAGCGTGTGGCGTCCGCGGTCGCGGCCGGGATCGGCACCGACCGGCTCGCGGTCGACCCGGGGATCGGCTTCGGCAAGGACCTCGGACACAACCTCGAGCTCCTTCGGTCGATCGGATCCCTCCGCGCGATCGGCGCCCCCGTCGTCGTGGGCGCCTCCCGGAAGCGTTTCGTCGGCCAGCTGTCACACGTGGAGGACCCGTCGGACCGCCTGGAGGGATCCCTCGCCGCGGCCGTCTGGTGCGCGACGCAGGGCGTGGCGGTCGTCCGCGTCCACGACGTGGGGGCGACGGTGCGCGCGCTCCGGGTGGTCGACGCGATCGCGCGGGGTCGATCGTGATCGACGACCGTCCGATCGTGCTGCTGCTCCCCGACGAGGGGCGGGGACCCGAGCAGTGGCGCGACTTCGTCCCGCTCCTGGAGTCGCGGTTCCGAACGCTCTCGCCGGTGCTCGCGCCCGGCGACCGCGACCGGCAGCTCGCGCAGGTGCGCGAGGCGCTCGCGGGCGAGCGATGCGCGGTGATCGGCCACGGCGCCGGCGGCGCGCTCGCGCTGGCGCTCGCGGCCGACGGCGCCGTGGCCGCGATGGTCCTCCTCGACTCGCCGATCGCCGAGGACGTCGACCGGCGCGCGCTCGCGATGATCGACGTCCCGGTCCTGCTGCTGTGGGGCGAGGACGACGCCGAGGTTCCCGTCTCGGTCGCGGAGGAGCTGAACGAGGCGATCCCCACGTCGACGCTCGGCGTGCTCCCCGGCTGCGGCCACGACCTCACGGACGTCGCGGCGGCCACGATCGCGCCGATGATCCTCGAGTACCTGCGCGCCCGGTACCTCGGCTCGTCGCACGCGGACGCGCATGCCGGTGCGCACGGCCACGCGCGCGACGGCGTGGTCCGGATCCAGCTCGAGCGCCGGCCGCCGTGGGTCGACCTGGCAGACGACGAACGCGACGACTGGTTCGTCGACGAGGAGCAGGACGGATGACCGCATCGCGCCTGTTCCTGTCGGGCATCCACGCGTCGGGTCGCGCGGGCGTGCGGCCCGGCGAGCAGGACGAGCCCCAGCCATTCGTGATCGACCTCGACCTGGAGCTCGACGTCGCCGACGACAACATCGACGCCACGGCCGACTACCGCACGATCATGGAGGCGGTCCGGGAGGTGGTGGTCCGCGGATCGTTCGACCTGATCGAAACGATGGCGAGGGCGATCGCGGATCGAGTGGCCACGTTCCCGCACGTGACGAGCGCCACCGCGGTGATCCACAAGCCGAACGCGGCGACGAGCCTCGGGATCGACGGCGTCGCCGCCGCCGCCACCTCGACCGGGGGCTCCGCGCCGAGGTAGGGATCGATGGCCGTGGTCGCGTTCCTCGGGCTCGGATCGAACCTCGGGGACCGCCTCACGAACCTGCAGGGCGCGGTCGACGCGCTGCAGACCGAGCCCGGGCTCCGCGTGACGGCATCCAGCCGCGTCTGGGAGACGACGCCGGTCGGTGGACCGCCGCAGCCCGACTACCTGAATGCGGTGATCCGCATCGAGACGGACCTGTCGGCGCGCGATCTGCTGGCGATCGCCCACCGGGTCGAGGGGCGCCTGGGGCGTGTCCGGAAGGAACGGTGGGGCGCCCGGACGATCGACCTGGACATCCTGCTCTACGACGACGAGGAGATCGACGAGCCCGATCTCGTCGTGCCGCATCCGCGGCTCGCACAGCGAGCGTTCGTGCTCCTGCCGCTGCTGGAGCTCGACCCCGACCCCGTCCTGCCGGACGGGTCGTCGCTGGCGGGCGCCCGCGTCGAGACGAGCGGGGTGGAGCCGGCCGCGCCGCCGCTCGCGGTCCGACCGTGAGGCGCACCTGTTTCCGCTGCGATTGGGAGGGTCCGTCCTCCGGCGATGCCTGTCCGGAGTGCGGCGCCCCGTTGTATCCGCCTCGCGGGGCCGATCGGTCGCCGCCCCGGGCCCGACCGACCGCACCCTCGATGGAGATGGGCCCGCCGGGCGACGGGGGGCAGCTCGGGGAGGCGAGGGTGATCACCAGCAGCCCCGGTCCGATCCTCGCGGCCGTGGCCGCCGTCTTCGTCCTGATCCTGCTCCTCCTGGCGCGGGGCGGATCGGACCCTCGGGAGGGAAGCGGGGAACGGGTCGCGCCGAGGAGCTCGCCGGCGCCCACGGGAGGCCGGTTGATCTACGCGGTTCCGGAGGGGGACGGCTGGGCGCGGCTCTGGCGATGGAACCTGGTCACCGACGAGGTGCGGCGCGGGCCCCGCGTCCCCGCCCCGTTCGCGCTCGTGAACGTTCGCTCGCCGACCTACGGTTGGCTCGGGATCACGTCGGACGTCGGCGGCTCACGGGAAGCCGCGATCCTGGAGGGGCTCGACGTCGCCACCGTCCCCCGACCGATCGGCGCCGGCGACCTCGTCACGTGGACGCGCCGTGGGTCGACGGTGCTCCTCGTCGATCGCGGTCCGGTGATGGGCCGGTGCCGACGAACCGTCGACGTGGCTGCCGTCGACGTGGAGGCGGACGATGTGCGAACCGTGTTGCGCACCACGGTGTGCGGGGACGTCCTGTCGGTCGGACGGACGAGCGTCGGCTATTTCATGACGGTCGCCGACGAGCGGACCGCGGACGTCGTGGGGTTCGGCTACGAGGACGCGGGGGTCCTCCTCCCCGACCACGGCGTGATCGACGTGGCACCGAGCGGGCAGATGCTCGTGACGCCTGCCCAGGAGTTCCTCCCGGCGGCACCCGCCTCGCCGTCGGAGCCCCCGCCGGCCGTCACCGGTGCGGCCCTCCGGTTCCGGCTGTTCGAGGGAGCGCCGGTCGACCTGCAGCCCGGGGCCGTCCGGCTCCGCATCCTGGAGGTGTTGGCATACACGGACGCCGGCACCCGCGCGCTCGTGATCGCGACGCAGGGGCCGGACCGACCCGCCCTGTGGGAGGTATCCCTGGGGATCGGCGGCATCGACCCGGAACTCCCGCAATACCTCCTCGAGGCGTGGGGTATCACGGAGGCCGCGTTCGCGAACGACGGCACGGCGTTCGTCCTCACCAACGGGCGCCTCCATCACCTCCGCGATCACCGACTCACGCCGCTGGAGCTTCCCCACGGAGCGCCTCGGCCGGCAGGGCCGCTGGCCTGGATCGTGCGGGAGCCGACGAGCGGGATCACCGGCGTCGGGTAGCCCGGCGAGCGTGGTTGCGATACTCGGCCGGTGGACGTCGCGGTCGTAGGGGCGGGGACCGTCGGGACGGCGGTCGCCGTGCTGCTCGGGCGGGCGGGCCACCGGATCGTGGCCGTCGCCGGCCGCGCGGAGACCCGCGAGCGAGCCGCTCGCTACCTCCCGGGAGTCGAGTTCGTGCGAGCGCTCGAGGCGGCCGCGGCGGCCACGCTCGTCGTGATCGGGACGCCGGACGACGCCGTCGAGCCGGTCGCGGCCGATCTCGCCGCGGCCGGTGCGGTCGGCCCGGGCACCACCGTCGTCCACCTGTCCGGGTCCCTCGGGGTCGACACGCTCCGCGCGGCTCGCGACGCGGGAGCGATCGTCCTGTCGGTGCATCCGTTGCAGACGTTCCCCGACGTGGACGCCGCGCTCGAGCGGCTCCCCGGCTCGCCGGTGGCGGTCACCGCCGAGACCGATGAGGGCTACGTCCTGGGCGAGCGGCTCGCGAAGGACCTCGGGGCGACGCCGTTCCGGCTCGACGAGGAGCTCCGCCCGCTGTACCACGCCGCCGCCGTGTTCGCCTCGAACTACCTCGTGACGACGTCGGCGATCGCGGAGTCATTGTTCGGAGCCGCCGGTGTCCCCGATCCCGCCGCCACGATGGCGCCGCTCCAGCGCGCGTCGCTCGAGCACGTCGAGCGCCTCGGGGCCGCGACCGCGCTCACGGGGCCGGCGGTCCGCGGCGACGCCGGCACGATCCGACGCAACCTGGAAGCGCTCGCCCGGCACGCGCCCGCAACGGTTCCCGCATACGTTGCGATGGCGCGCGCGTCGCTGGAGCTCGCGGAGCGTTCCGGGCGGCTCGTGCCGGGCGTGCGGGCGGCGGTGGAGGACGTGCTCGACGCATGGACGTGATCCGACGGGCGTCCGAGCTGTCGCGGACGACCGGCGACTGGCGGCGTGCGGGCTCGGAGGTGGGGCTGGTCCCCACGATGGGGGCGTTGCACGACGGACACGCGGCCCTGATCGAGCGCGCGCGGACCGAGGCCGATCGCGTCGTCGTCACGATCTTCGTGAATCCCGCGCAGTTCGCACCGGCCGAGGACCTGGCCGCCTACCCCCGCGACGAGGAACGCGACCTGGAGCGCTGCCGGAGTCTCGGCGTCGACGCCGTCTGGACGCCGCCGGAGCGGGAGGTCTACCCGCCGGGGGTCGAGCTGCCCGCGCCCGACCCGGGGCCGGTCGGGGAGACGTTCGAGGGCGCCGCGCGGCCCGGACACTTCCGCGGGGTGCTGAAGGTCGTGCACCGGCTCTTCGACGTGACGGGGCCGTGCCGCGCCTACTTCGGCGAGAAGGACGCGCAGCAGCTGTTCCTCGTCCGCCGGATGGTGCGGGAGCTCGCTCCGCCCGTGGAGGTCCTCGCGTGTCCGACGGTGCGCGCCGGCGACGGACTGGCGCACTCGTCCCGCAACGGGCGGCTGGGCGACGAGGAGCGCGAGCAGGCCGGATGCCTGTTCCTCGCCCTGACGGAGGCGGCCGCCCTCGCCCGGGCGGGCGAGCGCAGCGTCCCCGTCCTGGTGGCGGCGATGGGGCGGGAGATCGGGGCGACCCCGCTGGCGCGCCTCGACTACGCGGCGGTCGTGGACGACGACACGTTCACGGCGGTCGATCGCCTCTCCGGCGAGCCGGCGAGGGCGATCGTCGCCGCGCGGTTCCCGTCCGCCCGGCTGATCGACAACCTCCTCCTCCCGACGCCCTGAGGTTGTCGGCGCCGGGTGGGTGGGCCACCATGGACCGTTCCGCCATCGCCCGATCGATCATCCGGAGCTCTCGATGCTGCTCACCGCCGACGTCGGCAACACGGAGACCGTGCTCGGGGTCTTCGACGGACCCGAGTTGGCGCACACGTGGCGCCTCTCGACCCAGTCGGAACGGTCCGCCGACGAGCTCGCGCTTGTCCTGTCCGGGCTCCTCGAGCACCGCGGGCTCTCGCTCGAGAAGCTCACTGGCTTCTGCGTCGCCTCGGTCGTGCCGGACGTCTCGCTGCAACTCCGGGAGATGACCGCTCGCTACCTGTCCTTCGAGCCGGTGATCGTCGGCCCGGGCACGAGGACCGGCGTCTCGATCCTCACGGACAATCCCCGGGAGGTCGGCGCCGACCGGATCGTGAACACCCTCGCGGCGTTCACGAGGTTCGGTGGGCCGGCGATCGTGGTCGACTTCGGCACCGGGACGAACTTCGACGTGATCTCCCCCGAGGGAGCGTTCCTCGGCGGCGTGATCGCGCCCGGGTTGCAGATCTCCGCCGCCACCTTGGTGCAGCGCGCCGCGAGGCTCACGCGCGTGGAGCTCGAGGCCCCGCCCTCGGTCGTCGGGAAGAACACCGTCGAGGCGATCCAGTCGGGACTGGTGTTCGGCACCGCCGGAGAGGTCGACGGGATCGTGGAGCGGATCCGACACGAGCTCGGCGGCGCGACGACGATCGCCACCGGTGGGCTCGCGCCCGTCGTGCTCCCGCACTGTCGCTCGATCGATCATCACGAGCCGTTCCTCACCCTCGAGGGCCTCCGCCTGGTGCACGGGAAGAACGTCGATGGGTGACGAAGCCGAGGGGCGTTCCCGCGAGGACGAGGTCCTCCGGGCCCGCCGCGGCTCCCTGGAGCGCCTCGGCGACCGCGCCTTCGCGCTCAGCCTCGACGCCGCGTTGGGCGTGGCCGAGCCGGTGCCGACGTCCGCCCTCCGGGAGCGGTTCGCGGGACTGCCGCCGGACCACCGCGAGAACGAACGCGTCACGGTCGCCGGCCGCGTCGTCCTGTTGCGCGACATGGGCAAGCTCCGGTTCCTGACGCTCCGCGACGGCGCCGGCGACCTCCAGCTCGTGTGCGACCGCCGTGCCCTCGACGACGACGCGTGGGCGCTCCTGGACGAGGTGGACCTCGGCGACATCGTCGGTGCCACGGGTCCGGTCGGCACCACCCGCCGTGGCGAGCTGTCGGTGTTCGTGGAGCGGTGGGCGATGCTGACGAAGTCGCTCCGGCCGCTCCCCGAGAAGTGGCACGGCCTGAAGGATCCCGACCTCCAGCAACGACGGCGCTACCTCCATCTGATCGCGGACGACGCGCCTCGCCGGTACGTGGCGGGCCGGGCGGCCGTGCTGCGGGCGCTGCGCGAGACCCTGCACGCACGCGGGTTCGTGGAGATCGAAGGGCCGATCCTCCAGACCGTGGCGGGCGGCGCCAACGCCCGCCCGTTCACCACGTACCACGAGGCGCTCGGGATCGACACGAAGCTCCGGATCTCGCTCGAGCTGTACCTGAAGCGGCTGCTCGTCGGCGGGATCGAGCGCGTCTTCGAGCTGGGTCGCAACTTCCGCAACGAGGGGATCGATCGCGATCACAACCCCGAGTTCACGATGCTGGAGGCGTACCAGGCCTACGGCGACTACCACACGATGATGGAGCTCACCGAGGAGCTCGTCCGGAGCTCGGCGCGGGCCGTCGCCGATGTGACCGGTCGCGACGACCCGCTCCCGATCTCGTGGCGGGGGGCGACCGTGGACCTCGCGGCTCCGTTCCGGCGGCTCGCCCTGCTGGACGCCGTGTCCGAGGCGGCGGGCGAGCGGATCACGCTGGATCGCCCGGACCTGCGCGAGGTGGCGTCGCGCCTCGACGTCCAGGTCGACGACGGCGCCGGTCCCGGCGCGATCGTCCTCGAGATCTACGAGAAGCGGGTCGAGGCATCGCTGGTCCAGCCGACGTTCGTGATGGACTACCCGCGCGAGGTCTCGCCGCTGGCGCGGCCCCACCGGGCGAACCCCGAGCTCACGGAGCACTTCGACCTCGTGATGGGCGGCGTGGAGCTCGTCACCGCGTTCTCGGAGCTGACGGATCCGATCGAACAGCGCGCGAAGTTCGAGCTGCAGGCCCGCCTCGCGGCGATCGGGGAGGAGCCGCAGCCGTTGGACGAGGACTTCCTCCGCGCCCTGGAGCACGGCATGCCACCGGCCGGAGGGCTCGGCCTCGGCGTGGATCGCCTGTTGATGATCCTGACCGACGCGCCGTCGCTCCGCGACCTGATCATGTTCCCGATGCACCGGCCAGAGGCGGACTGAGCGTCGCCGTCGGTGGTCGCCCGGACGTGACATGCGTCACGTCCGGGCGGTGATGGAGCGCACCGGGCGAAGGAGACCTGCGTCACGTTGCCCGGGTGATGTTCCTCACCGCCGGGGTGTTCCCGTCGTCACATCCCTTTCCGCACGCCGGGTCGTACGTTCGAGGCATCCGGATCGTCAACGAACCGGATCGCCTCGGAGGCGTATCGCCGAAGGCGAGACGCGCGCCGGGGATGTATGGGGGTGGCCCGTCGCACCCGGGGCATCCGTGGGCCGGCTCGCCTTCCGCGAGCCGGCCCCTTCCCACCTCAGCCCGATCGGGCCGCCCTCCGCCCGAGCAGGCCTCGACCACCGCCGAGCGCTCCCAGGTCGATGAGGACGCCGAGGAGGACCAGGGCGAGCCCCCACCCGGTCACGCCGTCGTAGCGGTTCTGCGCGACCGCGTAGGCCAGGGTCGTGGTGGGGAGCACGAAGAAGCCGAGGAAGGGCCAGATCCAGGAGCCGAAGGCCGTCGAGAGGTAATCGCCGAGGATCCAGAGAGCCACCATGATCAGCCGGGGGACGGCCAAGACGACGGAGAAGATCAGGCACCCCACGCAGGAACCCTATCCCCGCAACGGGTCAGGACGTCGGAGCCGCGACCTCGTGGAGCGTCCGGAGGATGTCCTGGAGCCCTCGGCCCTTGGCGACGAACCCGGAGGCGCCCGCCCCGCGGGCGGCGCGCTCCACGCCCTCGTCCGCGTGCGCGGTGAGGATCACGACGGGGAGCCCGGGCGTGAAGGAGTGGATCCGTTGCATCGCTTCGATGCCCGAGATGTCCGGCATCGACAGATCCATCAGCACAACGTCGGGCTGCAGCTCCTTGGCCTCGATGCAGGCGTCTTCGCCCCCGGACGCCTCGCCCGCGACCTCGATGTCGCCGACGAGCCGGAGCGCCGACGCGAGCGCCTTCCGGAAGGCCGGGTGGTCATCCACGACCAGGACTCGCACGGTGCCTCGCTCTCTCTTTCGTTCGCGCGGCCGAGAACGACCCGGGCGCAACGTCTCCGTTCCGGCCCATCCCCGGTCGGGGGCTCCGATCCCGTCCAGGCCGATCGCTCCGGGAAGCTCCCGTGCGGGGACACGAGGAGCGGTGGGTCGATGCTGCCAGCAGGTGCCGCTTCGCGCCAACGGCCTTCCGGGTGATCCTTCTGGTCTGAAAGGTCTATGCCGCGAGTCACCCGGTCCGGACTCATCCCGGAGCGGAGTTCTTCCGAAGAACGGATATGGGGACCATCGCGGGAAGCGCACGATCGAACGACGAAGGAACGGGGGAACGGATGACGCGCCGTGTGCTGGCCTATCGGGACCCCTGGGTATACTGCGACCAGAGAGGCGCTGCGACCGGAGAGGAGCGGCGCCTCCAGCACCTCGGGGGTAGGACGAGGTCCGATGATCCCCGAGGCCGGACGGACGCGTCGCGGCCTGGAGGGATGTAGGCGGATGTTCGAGCGGTTCACCGACAGAGCGCGGCGGGTGGTCGTCCTCGCGCAAGAAGAAGCGAGGATGCTCAACCACAACTACATCGGGACGGAGCACATCCTGCTCGGCCTGATCCACGAGGGCGAGGGGGTCGCCGCCAAGGCGCTCGAGTCGCTGAACATCTCGCTCGAAGCCGTCCGTCAGCAGGTCGAGGAGATCATCGGGCAGGGCCAGGCCGCGCCCACCGGGCACATCCCGTTCACCCCGCGCGCCAAGAAGGTCCTCGAGCTCTCCCTCCGCGAGGCGCTGCAGCTCGGACACAACTACATCGGCACGGAGCACATCCTGCTCGGGCTGATCCGCGAAGGCGAGGGCGTCGCGGCCCAGGTGCTGCAGAAGCTCGGCGCCGACCTCAACCGCGTCCGACAGACCGTGATCCAACTGCTTTCCGGGTACACCGCCGGCAAGGGCGAGCAGGTGGGCGCCTCCCAGGAAGGTGGCGGGCAGGGCTCGATGGTGCTCGACCAGTTCGGGCGCAACCTCACGCAGCTCGCCCGCGACGGCAAGCTCGATCCCGTGATCGGTCGTGAGAAGGAGATCGAACGGGTGATGCAGGTCCTGTCGCGCCGGACCAAGAACAACCCCGTGCTGATCGGGGAGCCCGGTGTGGGCAAGACCGCCGTCGTCGAGGGGCTCTCGCAGGACATCGTCCGCGAGGAGGTCCCCGAGACCCTCAAAGGCAAGCAGATCTACACGCTGGACCTCGGCGCCCTCGTCGCCGGCTCCCGCTACCGCGGGGACTTCGAGGAGCGACTCAAGAAGGTCCTCAAGGAGATCAAGACGCGCGGCGACATCGTGCTGTTCATCGACGAGCTGCACACCCTCGTCGGCGCCGGCGCCGCGGAGGGCGCGATCGACGCGGCGAGCATCCTGAAGCCGATGCTCGCTCGCGGCGAGCTCCAGACGATCGGCGCCACGACGCGCGACGAGTACCGCAAGCACCTCGAGAAGGACGCGGCGCTCGAGCGGCGGTTCCAGCCGATCGTGGTCGAGGAGCCGACGGTCACGCACACGATCGAGATCCTGAAGGGCCTGCGGGACCGCTACGAGGCCCACCACCGCGTGAGCTTCACCGACGACGCGCTCGTGGCTGCCGCCAACCTGGCCGACCGGTACATCGCCGACCGGTCCCTGCCCGACAAGGCGATCGACCTGATCGACGAGGCCGGCTCCCGGACCCGGATCCGCCGGATGACGGCGCCGCCGGACGTGCGCGAGGTCGACGAGAAGATCGCGGAGGTCCGGCTCCGCAAGGAGTCCGCGATCGACGCGCAGGACTTCGAGGGCGCCGCGTCGCTCCGCGATGAGGAGCGCCAGCTCCAGGAGGAGCGGCAGCGCCGCGAGCAGCGCTGGAAGGCCGGCGAGATGGACGTCCTGTCCGAGATCGGCGAGGAAGAGATCGCCGAGGTGCTCTCGGTCTGGACCGGCATCCCGGTGTTCAAGCTCACCGAGGAGGAGACGGAGAAGCTCCTCCGGATGGAGGACGAGATCCACAGGCGGATCATCAGCCAGCACGAGGCGATCTCCGCCGTGTCGCGCGCGATGCGCCGCACGCGGAGCGGACTGAAGGACCCCCGGCGCCCGTCCGGATCGTTCATCTTCCTCGGACCCTCGGGGGTCGGGAAGACCGAGCTCTCGAAGGCACTGGCCGAGTTCCTGTTCGGCGACGAGGACGCGTTGATCCAGCTCGACATGTCCGAGTACATGGAGAAGCACACGGTCTCGCGGTTGATCGGCTCGCCTCCGGGCTACGTCGGCTACGAGGAGGGCGGTCAGCTCACCGAGGCGGTCCGCCGCAAGCCGTTCAGCGTCGTGCTGTTCGACGAGATCGAGAAGGCGCACCCGGACGTGTTCAACACGCTCCTGCAGATCCTCGAGGACGGACACCTGACCGACGCGCAGGGCCACCAGGTGGACTTCAAGAACACGATCATCATCATGACCTCCAACCTCGGGACCCGGGACATCGCCAAGGGCGTCGGGATCGGGTTCATGGCCGCGCGCGACGACGCCGTGACCTACGAGAAGATGAAGGAGACGGTCACCGAGGAGCTGAAGCGGTCGTTCCGGCCGGAGTTCCTGAACCGGATCGACGAGGTGATCGTCTTCCACTCGCTGTCGCCCGAGGACGTGAAGCGGATCGTCGACCTGCTGATGCGCCGGGTCGAGGAGCAGCTCAAGACCAAGGACGTCGACATCGAGCTGACCGACGCGGCCAAGACGCTGCTCGCCGAGAGGGGCTACGACAAGGCGCTGGGCGCCCGTCCGCTGCGCCGGACGATCCAGCAGCTGGTCGAGGACCCGCTCGCCGAGAAGCTCCTCTACAAGGAGTTCCGCGCCGGCGAGACGATCATCGTCGACGTCCGCGACGGCGAGGTCGTGTTCGAGCACGGGGCCGGGGTCATGCCTCCCGACACGCCGCCCGTGGAGCTCGCGGGCTCGACCGAATAGCTCGAGCCAGCGTCACCCGTCGCGCGTCGGAGCGCGGCGGCAAGGCCGAAGCCCGGTCCCCGTCTCGGGAACCGGGCTTCTCGGCGTCTGAGCCCCGAACACGCGCGGAACGGCTAGGAGACCGGGAGCAAGTACCGGTTCACGGCACGGTTGCCGATCCTCCGGCCGTGCTCGATGCCGTCCTCGACCGCATTCCGGAAGTGGAACCCGACCAAGATCTGCGAGAGACCGTTCTCCTCCGCCGCCTGGGAGAAGCGACTGAACGAACGCGTCACGGGTGAGGCGTCATCGCAGGTGCTCCCCGCCGGCAGCGTCAGGCTGCAGGTCTCGAAGCCGATCCGGTCCGTTCCGAAGAACCGGCGGAAGACCTGTGCCGCCGCGCCCCTTCGACACTGTGCGCGGAGTCGTGGTCCGGGATCGGCGGCGTCGGCACCAACGGGGCCCAGGTCGGATCGGCGTCGGTGTCGGGGTTGTCGTCGGTCGCCGCGAGCTGGATGGCGGTGACGGGTCGCCAGAAGTTGTAGAGGTACTTGGTCTCGAACGAGCCGACGTAGCCGTCGGCGAGGGACATGTTCAGCAGACCGAACAGTCGCGCCTGCTCCCAGAGGTCGAGACCCTCCTCGGCCAGGGTCCTCGCGATCCGGTTCCACTGCAGCGGTGAGCTCTCGACCCAGAACAGCGCGATCTCCGTCTGTTCGGCGGTGCGGTCGCTGGGCGTGGTGGTGCCGTTCCCACCGAGGCGTTTCACTTCCTCGAAGTCCGCGATGTAGGCGCTTTCCGTGATGGCGTAGGGCGCGTCCGCGCGGAACTGCGAGCTGCTCCGCAGCACGAAGGGGGTGACCTCACCCCACCCCGGCGCGAACGCGAACGGGGTGCCCGGCGTGAATCGGTACTCGCCGGGCTCGGTCCCTTGCGGCTGGTCCACGTCCAGCAACGGAGTGTCGGATCCGTCGTCCGTTCGGAGCTCGAGGATGGCCGCGGCCGAGGCCGCTCCCACGTCGATCCCCTTCCTCTTGGAAGGCCCGGCTGGGATCGCCCCGAGCGCAGCCACGTAGTCGGCCTCCACGCTCGCGATCGCCGCGTCGATGCATGCCTGCGGGAACGGAGCGGGGATCTGACCGAGGACCGGGACCAGGACGTCGCGCGCGGCCGTCGCCACGGCGGCGTCGGTCGACGATGACCGACTCGCATGACCGAAGAACGCGTACGGCTGGTAGCGCCGGTCGATCGCGTTCAGGGCATCATGGATGGCGAGGTGGGTCATCGCGTACATGTGCGATTCATGAAGGGGGTCGTCGGTGGGAGCGATGCATGCCGCGAGGGCCGCGTCGCTGGCATTCGCGTTCCAGGTCAGGACGGCATCCCCCGATGCCGATCCGTGGGATCCGGTGGGTGTCGCCAGCACCGTCCCGGCTGCACCGAGGATCGACGCCACCATCATCACGAGCACCATCATGTGGATCAACGATCGCTTTATCTCTCTCCTTCTCTCGCCCTCCGCGAACGGCGGCCGCGTGGTCCGATCGTTCCGTGGCCTACGTCGCCGAGATCCGGATCCAGCTGAGGTCCGCCGTGATCCCGCGGCCGCATCCGTCGCGGCGGGAGACGGCCGTCATCCTCGTTCCGAACGGTTCGAGCTCAACCTCGCTCCACACCCATCTGGCGTTGGGCGCGCACGTCCGAGAACCCGATCCGCTCACCAGGACGATCTTGCGGCCCTGAACCTCGAGGAGGCCCTCGTCCGAGGGGTCGGCCCCGAGCGTGCCCCGATCGTCGATCGCGTACGACCCGGAGAAGCTGACCCGGAGCAGTTGGCCGGTGCCCTCCAGGAGCCAGATTCCCTGAAGGGAAAGGACATCCTCCGGGGGTGCCGCGTCGCCGCTCGGGGCAGCCGCTCGGATCTCGACGCCTGCCTCTGAGGCCGGGGACACGTGGGTCCACGCCCACCGGGTTCCCTCCGCCACGTCGCATCCGGGCTCGGTCATCACCGTCTCGAGACGACCCCCCTTCGAGACGCCGATCTGGAACGTGAACGTCTCTCCCGTCGGGCATCGCGCGGAGGGCTCGACCTCGAAGTCCACGTCGGATCCATCGATCACGAACGTGCCCCGGGTCGCGGATGAAAGGTCGAGGGATCCGTACGCGTCGATCGCGAACGTGCCGTCGGCCCCGAGTCGCATCAGCAGCCGGGCTCGCCGGGATCCGGTCATCCGTCGAACAGCCAGATCCCCGAAACGGTCTCCAGCGTCGGCGGCGTACCGTGGACCCCCGGAACGCCGACGTCGACCACTCGGTCCTGTCCGGCTCGGGACGCGAGGACGATCATGACCGCTGCGACGCCGAGCGTGGCGACGAGGCCGATCGCCCCTAGCCGACGGTTCCGAGTTGCTCGGCGCATCCGACGTTCCTGCTGATGCCAGGCATCGAGGTCGGGCTCCGTCTGCTTGGTCACCATGTCGAAGACCTCCTCGAGCTCAGGCATGCCTGCCTCCTGAGGTGCCTCTGAGGACCGCCCGCCCGTGCGAAGCGAGCGCCCGCACGGTGGACGAACGGATGCCCATGATCCGTGCGGTCTCCTCGGAGCCGTAGCCGTACATGTCGAGCAGGATGAGGGCGGCGCGCTGGCGCGGCGCCAGGTCGAGCAAGAGCGTGCGGACGTCCTCACGGAGCTCGATCTCGTCGAACGGGTCGCGATCCCATCCGACGGGGACGAGGCGTCTCGCGGCCCAGCGGCGCGTGCCCGCATCCGTGAACCGTTCAGCGCCACGCGGAAGAGGTAGGCCGTCGGATCGTCGATCCGGTCGACTCGGTCCCACTGCTCCCAGAGCTTCAGGAAGGCGTCCTGCATCAGCTCGGCTGCGTCGGCCCGGTTCCCCGGTCACGAAGTACAGGCCTTGAAGAGGGGTCGATGCCCCTCGGCGAAGAACGTCGAGAAGTCGACCGGCGCCGAGGCCGGTTCCGGGAATCGGATGACGTCGCCTTCTGCCTGCATCGCCTTCTTAGATGCCGTCGAGCGGTCGCCCGCTTAGGTCGTCACAGGATGAACCGGAAGCGGATCGGTTGGGTAGCACGCGAGACTCCGCCTGCGGGGAGCGTTGCCAGAGCGGGTCAGGCGACGTCCACCAGAACGTCGCGGTCTCGCTGTCGAAGGGCGAGAGTGCGATCTCCGGCCGGAGGAGCACGTCGCTGGCCACGTCCGACGCCCCCACGATCTCGTCCGCCGCTCCTCGAGGCACCGGGATCGGACGGTCGGCGGGGAGCGACGCGGCGTCGCGGCCCAGACGTACCCGCACCGACCGCCACGGGCTTCGGCTACACGACGTCCGGCTCCACTTCGATGCCGGTCCGAAGCTCCTCCGGGATCAGGTCGGCGAACGTCCACGCGGTCCACAGGTCGTCGGCGATCCCGGTCGCGTCGCGCACGACGCCTCGCCGCTCGAAGAAGTCGCAGGTCCTCGCCACGTCCCGCCGAAGCAGGGATTCGGCGTGCCGGTTCTTCTTCGGGTCGACGGCTTGGGGGAAGTCGATCACGTGGACCCGTCCCGCCCACACCAGCAGGTTGAAGGGAGAGAGGTCGCCGTGGATCACGTCGTGGAAGAGCATCAGCTCGACGGCCCGCACGCACTGGTCGAGGAGGTCCTCGGCCTCCTCGCGGCTTCCGATCCGGTGGCGGTGGAGCTGCGGTGCCGCGTCGTCCTCGTCGCCGACGTACGACATCAGGATCGCCCGCTCCGTCGACTCGATCGGACGGGGGACCGGGGCCCCAACGCTCGACAGGAGACGCAGCATCTCCCATTCGCGACCGACCCAGATGCCACCCTGGACCTCGCGCCCGTAGCGGGTGCGCTTGTCGATCGCCACGCGGATCCGTCGCTCCTTGATGAACTCGCCGTCGCGGTAGAGGGACTCGTCGCGGAAGTCCCGCCGGTCGAGCGGGTGGTAGATCTTCAGCGCCGCCAGCTCCTCGCCGGTCGTGCGCGGGTTGGCGCGGCAGAGGTGGACGCTCGCTTCCTTGCCGCTCTTGATGGGGCGGATGACTCGTTCGATGAGCCCTTCGTCGAGGAAGTGCTCGATGGCATCGTCGTACAACGCGATCGCTCCTTGCTCGCAGGGATACGGGCGTGCGGGGACGCTGCGTCCCTCGGAGCTACCGCGCGGTGGCCGTTCGGCTCAGCGGGAGGCGGAGGGACGCGGCGTGCGAACGCTGCCCTTGGTCTCAGCCATCACGCATCCCCCCTTCTGGATCGATCGACGCGTCGTCGCGTCGTGCCGGGCGAGTATACGCCTACCGTGACCCGACGTCGGCGATCGGCTCCTCGTCCTCGCGCAGCGCCGTCATCGATCCCACGACCGAGACGGGGATGTGCGTGACGGCGCGGAAGCCGTCGCCGTCGGGAAGGATCTCCTGCGCGACCGAGAGGAAACGCGGCCCCCGGCGCACGAGGAAGCCAACGGTCGTGACGAGGTAGTCGCTCCGGGCGTCCTCGGGGTCGGCCTCGTCGAAATCGAACCAGGCGTCGCGCCAGGTGACGAGGACGAGCGGGTGCGACGTCCGGTCGGGCTCCCCGTCCGGGGACCCCGCCGGTGGTTCCCACGCGGTGTCGTCACCGCCGATCTGCACGACCGCCACGGCCGTTCCTCCTTCGTGTCACGACATCTATCGGCAGGTCTGACGCCGGGCATAGCCGGAGGGTCCCATCTCACACCGCCCGGGGGGATTCCGAGCCCTTGGTCGTAGTTCGAGGAGGCTATCCGGGCGCGCCGACACCCCGCCGCCGACCGTGTCACCGCGTCCGGCTAGGGTCCGCGCATGGCCCGCCCACGGACGTACTACGCCTGCTCGGGATGCCGCCAGCAGGTCGCGCAGTGGGTGGGACGGTGCCCGGGCTGCGGCGCCTGGGGCTCGATCGAGGCCGCGACCACGTCCTCCGGCCCCCCGGCCGCCGTCCGCGGATTGGGCGGACCGGCAGCGACGGAGTCGACCCGCGTCCCGACGGGGATCGCCGGCCTCGACCGGGTGCTCGGCGGCGGGCTCGTCCCGGCCTCGGTGGTCCTCTTGGCGGGCGAGCCGGGCATCGGCAAGTCGACCCTCCTGCTCCACCTGTTGGCGCGTCTGGCTCGGCGGGGGAGCTCGGTGCTCCTCGTCTCCGGCGAGGAGTCCCACGGGCAGGTCGCGGCTCGCGCTCGACGGATCCGGATCGCGGGCGAAGACATCGCGTTCGCCGCCGGCCGCGACCTGCCGGCCGTGCTCGCAACGGCGCGCGAACGCGCGCCGTTCCTCCTAGCCGTCGACTCGATCCAGTCGGTGCGCGACCCGTCCGCTTCGCAGATCGCGGGCGGCGTCGCGCAGGTCCGGGCGTGCACCGACGCGCTCGTCGGTATGGCCAAGGAGGACGGGATCGCGGTGGTGATGACCGGCCACGTCACCAAGGACGGCGATCTGGCGGGTCCGCGAGCGCTCGAGCACGCCGTCGACGTGGTGCTCTTGTTCGAGGGCGACGCCCGGTCCGGCCTGCGGGTCCTCGCCAGCGGGAAGAATCGCTTCGGCGCGGAAGGCGAGACGGCCTGGTTCGAGATGGGGCCACGCGGCCTGGAGGAGCGGGATCCGGCCGCGGTGCTCCCGGCGCGGGGGGGCGTGCCGGGTGCCGCCGTGGCCTTGCCGCTCGCGGGTCGGCGCGCCCTCGCCGTGGAGGTCCAGGCGCTGATGGGGTCGGCCGACGGGCCGGCGCGTCGCCAGACGACCGGGTTGGACGCCCGTCGCTTCCAGCTGATGGCCGCGGTGTTGGCTCGCGTCGCCGGGCACCGGATCGGCCGAGCCGAGCTGTTCGGCGCGTCGTCGGGCGGACTGCGGATCGTCGATCCCGCGGCCGACCTCGCGATCGCCGCGGCGCTCGCGTCCGCCGTCAGCGGTGTCGCCACCCCGGATGGGTCCGCGTTCGTCGGCGAGGTCTCGCTCACGGGGCTGGTCCGTCCCGCGCCCGGCCTCGCACAGCGGCTGGCCGCCGCGGAGGCCGCCGGATGCGGGGTCGTGTTCGCCGCGCCGCCCGGCGGCGGTTTCGATCACGCCCGGCTCGTCCCCGTCCGGCACGTCGCGGAAGCCCTCGCCTGGTCGCAGATCGCTCCAATCGACGCTCGTCGCCGCGCTTCGTGAGCCGTCCGGCGATAGTTCCAACGGACTAACCCGAACAGACGAAAGTGCGCCCTGACCTGCAGTTTTGGGTTGCTGCGCAGGGAGGTTCCGTGCTACCCTTGCTTCCTCGCCGGCCACGCTTCGGTCGGAGCCACGCATCCGCGAAAGGGGAACCACTTGTCTGCGTTCCGCAAGGGAGACACCGTCGTCCACCCGGAGCACGGGGCGGCCGTCATCGAGGAATTGAAGGACAAGGAGTTCCTGGGGGAGAAGCGCAAGTACCTGGTGCTGCGCGTCGTCTACGGTGACCTGACGCTCTCGGTTCCGGTGGATTCGGCCGAGCAGGTCGGGCTCCGGCCGGTCATCAGCAAGGCCCAGGTCAAGAAGATCCTCAAGGTGCTGACGGAGGCCGAGACGATCTCGGCCGCCAACTGGAGCCGTCGCTTCAAGAACAACCTCGAGAAGCTCCACTCGGGTGACCCCTTCGAGGTCGCGGAGGTGCTGCGCAACCTCTCGATCCGCGATCGCGAGAAGGGTCTGTCCGCCGGGGAGAAGCGCATGATCCACAAGGCTCGTCAGATCCTGATCTCGGAGCTGTCCCACGCGGCCGGCAAGTCCGAGGAGGAGGCCGAGGTCATGATCGACGACGTCCTGGACGGCGCCCACGGCGTGAAGATGGCCGCCGAGGCCTGACCGGACCTCTCCGCCGCCCCACCCTCCCGGCCCTCAGGGCGGGTCCCGCGCACGCCGATGAACCTGAAGGGCCCGCGGGGGCCCTGGATCGGGCTTTCCGAGGCGGGGTGAGCATCGTGACCGACAACGAGCGCGAGCGGAGCGGCGGCGGCGACGCCCTCCGCGGCCGGCTGGCGAGCGGCGTGCGCCTGATCTTCGTCGCGCTGCTGGCCACGGTCGGGGCCCGGATCGGGGAGCGAACGGGCACGACGAGCACGAGCCGAGCCCTGCTGTTCGTCTTCCTGGGCGCCGGGGCAGGCTACGTGATCGGCGGTGTGTTCGGGCGGCTCACGCTCCGCGCCGTCCACGGCTTGGAGACGGAGCTCGGGAAGAAGCCGCCCGCCGTGCTCGCGGGCGGCGTCGTCGGCCTCGTGGTCGGGCTCCTCGTCGCCGGGCTGATGATGATCCCGCTCCTGTTCCTCCCCGCGTCCGCGTCCTGGCCGGCGATCGTGTTCCTGTACCTGACGTTCGGGACGCTCGGCTACCGCCTGGGGCAGTCGAAGCACGAGGACATCTTCGGCCTCGTCGGGATCAAGCCCCGCGCCGGCGTGATCAGGAGCGACCTGCACGTGCTGGACACGAGCGCCCTGATCGACGGGCGGGTGACCGACCTCGTCGCCACCGGGTTCATCGGGGGGACGATCCTGCTGCACGACGGCGTGCTGCGCGAGCTCCAGGCGATCTCGGACTCGTCGGATCCGCAGCGACGGACCCGCGGTCGGCGCGGGTTGGACGTCCTCGTCGGGTTGCAGAAGGCGCCCACGGTCCAGATCCAGCTCGTCGAGGAGGTCGGCGTGCTCGACGTTGATGCCGCGCTCGTGCGCCTCGCGCGCGAGCGCGGCGCGCAGCTGATCACCGTGGACCACAACCTCGCGAAGGTCGCGGAGGCACTCCGGGTCCCGGTCGCGCAGATCAACGCGCTCGCGTCCCGGTTCCGCGTGCCGTACACGGCCGGCGACGAGCTGTCCGTGCGCGTGGTCAAGGAAGGTCGCGAGCACGGACAGGCGGTGGCCTACCTCGACGATGGCACGATGGTCGTGGTGGAGCAGGCGGCGGAGCAGATCGGCTCGCAGGTCGAGGTGCGGGTCACGAACGTGATCCAGACGACCACCGGCCGGATGATCTTCGCGGCCCTCAACGGCGAGGCCGCACCCGCCGGCGCCTGACGCTCCGAGCCGTTCTGCGATGCTTCGTTCGTGGAGCCATCGGCACCCCACGGCCGCGACGCCTACGCGATCCTGCTGGCCGCCGGCGTGGGACGCCGCCTCGGCAACGTCGAGCCCAAGGCGCTCCTGCCGATCGACGGGCACCCGATCCTCGCGGTCGCCGCGGGATCGGCCGCCGCGAGCGCGTCTGTCGGCGGCCTCGTGATCACGTTCCCGGTGGGCTGGGAAGGTCGCGCCCGAGCCTGCGTCGAGAGCCTGGACTTCCCGGTGCGCTTCGTCGAAGGCGGCCCGTCGCGCCAGGCGTCCGTCCGGGCGGCGCTCGAGGACGTGCCCGGCTCCGTCCCGGTCGTGGCCGTCCACGATGCGGCCAGGCCCTTCGCGGGGCCCGAGCTCTTCGATCGCGCGATCGGGGCCGTCCGAGACGGCATCGCGGATGGCGCCGTTCCGGTCGTCGAGATCGCCGACACGATCCTCCGTGTCGAAGGAGATGCCGTGCACGGCACCGTGCCTCGCGACGAGCTGTTCCTCGGTCAGACGCCGCAGGCGTTCCGGGCCGCGGCGTTGCGCGCGGCCCACGAGCGCGCCGCCGAGGCGGAGGAGACGTTCACCGATGACGCGTCGCTGCTGCGGTGGGCGGGTCACGAGGTCCGAGCCGTTCCGGGGGATCCCGACAACAGGAAGATCACGACCCTGGCCGATCTCGCGGAGGCCGACCGGCGGATGGCGGGCGTCGATGAGTGAGTCGCTCGTCGGGCTCGGGTTCGACGTGCATCCCCGCGCCGACGACGGCGAGCTCCGGCTCGGCGGCGTGGCGTTCCCGGGGGAGCCGGCGCTCGTCGGTCACTCTGACGGCGACGTCGTGTGTCACGCCGTCGCCGACGCGCTGCTCGGCGCGGCCGGGCTCGGCGACCTGGGCGAGCTGCTGCCCGACACCGATCCGTCGCTCGCCGGGATCGCGGGCGACGACGTGCTCGCGCGGACGCTCGGCGCCCTGTCGGACGCCGGGAGGAGCGCATCGTCGCTCGACATCACGGTCGTGTGCGACCGGCCGGCGATCTCGCCGCGCCGGCAGGAGATCCGCGAGCATCTGGCGGCGATCGTCGGGCTGCCGGTCGAACGCGTCTCGGTCAAGGCGACGCGTCCCGAGGGCCTCGGGCTGACCGGCGACGGCGTGGCCTGCCTCGTGCTCACCGTGCTCCGATGAGCGAGTACGTCGGTCCCGTCGAGGGGTATGGAGTGCGGCGGCCCGGGACGAGGCCTCCGTCGCCTAGATTGGCGTTCATGGCTCGTCGGCCGGTCGAGTCGGAACCCTTCGTCGTGATGACTCCTCGGCGGACCCGTCTCTTGAGCGTCTTCGGACTCATCCTCGGGTTCGGTTTGCTCATATGGGTTTGGACGAGCGAACTCCCCCTGTGGTGGAAGGGACTGATGAGCCTGTTCGGCGTGATGTGCGTCGCGGTCGGGTTGCAGTACGTCCTCTCGGGTCGCTATCCCACCATCGTGCTCGATCA
This sequence comes from Actinomycetota bacterium, assembly GCA_036281075.1. Lineage (GTDB taxonomy): Bacteria > Actinomycetota > UBA4738 > UBA4738 > HRBIN12 > JAJNBA01. Next base: position 40,290 of record DASUPO010000075.1, read on the forward strand.
AGTCGGGATCACGTACCGTCCCTACGAGGACGTCGTCACGCTGCTTCGACGTGGTCCCGTAGTGAGGCTCCGCTGGGACGAGATCTCCAGCATCGGACATGAGGGCAGCCGTGCGGGCGTATGGCTGACGATCCGATCCAACCGGACACGTCAACGCCCACGCTTGGCCAGGTGGCTGGGGGCGGCCGAACGCACGCCGTTCATCCGCATCTCGCCGGTCGTTCCGGTGTCCAAGGAAGAGCTCGTTGACGAGATGAGGGCGAGGGCCATGCCGCACACGTTCCTCGACGAACGTGAACGTTAGCCCTCGAGATCAGGGCGACGTGATCGCCGGGCGGCGGGCGGTCGTCGAGGCGCTCAAGGCCGGTCGCGTCCGCGAGGTCCTCGTGGCGACGGGCTCGCGCGACACCCAGGGGCTGCGCGCGGTCCGCGACGCAGCCCGCGATGCCCGCGTCCCGCTCCGCGCGACCGAGCGTGGGGTGCTCGACCGGCTGGCCGCGGACCACCGCGGGGTGGTCGCGAGGACGATCGCGGCGCGTCGTGGCCGCGGGACGCTCGGCGAGCGGGACCTCGCGGAGATGCCGTTCGCGCCGGACGCCCTGGTCGTGGTCCTCGACGGGATCACGGACCCGCAGAACCTCGGCGCCGCGGCGCGGACCGCCGAGGCGGCCGGCGCCGCGGTCCTCGTGACGCGCGAACGGCGCGCGGCCGGCGTGACGCCCGCGGCCGTCCGCGCGTCGGCCGGTGCCCTGGAGCACCTCCCGCACGCCGTGGTCGCGAACATCCCCCGCGCCCTGGATCGGCTCCAGGGCGTCGGCTTCACCGTGGTCGGGCTCGACGGCGACGCGCCCCGGTCGATCTTCGACGTCGATCGACCGGACGGCCGGATCGCGGTCGTGGTCGGGTCCGAAGGCCGGGGGATGTCCCGGCTGGTCCGCGAGCGCTGCGACCTCGTGATCGCCCTCCCGATCCGCGGTCGCGTCGGTTCGCTCAACGCGTCCGCGGCGCTCGCGGCCGCGCTCTACGGGTTCGTGCTCCCGCGAGGCGTCGTTGATTCGCCAGGGAGGCGTGGCTAGGCTCGGCGGTACCCGACCCACCCCGGAGCGATGAACGACATCCCGCCTCCCCCGCCCGCCGGACCCGTGCCGAGCGTGCCCGTCCCGAAGGCCGCGCCCCCGAAGCGGCCCGGCGCGCTCACGGGGGCGGGAGGGATCCTCTTGGTCGCCGGGCTCCTGTCGGTGGTCGTCGGGACGATCGGGTTGGTCGGCGAAGGGTTGGACATCGAGGCCCCGTTCCTCGAGGGGGAGTCGGCACACCGCGTCGCGGCCTCCCTGTTGCTCGTGCAAGGGGCGCTCGCGTTGATCGCGGGCTGGCTCGTGCTCCGGCTGGTCCCGGCAGGCAGGATCCTCGGGATCGTGGTGGCGTCGCTCGGGATCGTGACCGGACTGATGCAGCTCAGGAACACGGGCAGCTCGGGGTTCCTCGCCCTCGCCCTGTACGCCTACGTCCTGTACTCGCTGTTCGCCTACGGCTTCGTCTTCAAGGCCGGCCCGGTCGCCCGCTAGACTCGCCTCGGCCGGCGTGGCGCAGGTGGTAGCGCAAGCGACTTGTAATCGCTAGGTCGTCGGTTCGAGTCCGACCGCCGGCTCCGACGAGGTCCACCGGGTCCGCCCCGGGTCACGATCCGGGCAGGAACACGTGGAACGAAGCCCCTCCGCCCATGCGTTCGTCGGCCCATGCCGTGCCGCCGTGGAGCTCGGCGAACCGCCGGACGAGGGAGAGGCCGATCCCCACGCCCGGCGCGTGTTCGGACGAGGAGCCCGGCGCCTGCCGGAAGGGCTCGAAGATCGCCTCGCGCAGGTCCGGCGGCACGCCGGGACCGTCGTCCTCGACCACGATCGAGAGGCCGCCGTCCTCGGGCCGGGCGCGCACCCAGATCCTGGCGGCGTCGGGCGTGTGCCGGAGGCTGTTCGAGAGCAGGTTCTCGAGGATCCGCTCCGTCTTCGCCTGGTCGATCTGCACGCTGCCCGGCTCGACATCGATCTCGATCGTCCGGCCCTGCGCGTCCATCTCCGCGACGGCTCGACGGACGAACGCCTCGATGTCGGTGGCGCGACGCTTCGGCGAGACGATCCCACGCTGGAGCCGGTCCAGGTCCAGGAGATCCGAGAGGAGCCGCTCGAGCTTCCGCGCGTTCGCGGCGATCCTCCCGACCATGTCGAGCGCGTCGGCGGGGGGGAGATCGAGCTTCGAACGCTCGAGGGTGAGCGCGGAGCCCAGGATCGACGTGAGCGGCGTCCGGAGGTCGTGCGAGACGGCCTCGAGGAACGTGTTCTTCATGTCGTCGAGCGTCCGGAGCCGCTGGGCCGCCTCTCGCTCTCGCTTGAAGGCGTCGGAGTACTTCCGCTCGCTCGCGCGGAGCGCCCGCTCGGCGCGCTTGCGCTCGGTGATGTCGACCATCAAGCCGCGCAGGATGGCCGGGCCGCCCCCGCGGCCCCGGATCACGTGGATCAGGTCCCGGATCCAGCGAGGCGAGGTGTCCTCGCCGCGGACGCGGTACTCGAGCGCCTCCCCGACCCCCGACTCGATCGCGCGCCGGAGCCCCGCCATCGCATCGGCTCGATCCCGGTCGTCGATGTGGGAGCCCCACGCCTGGCCCTCGCGCGGCGGCGATGGCGTGTCGCTGCCGAGCAGGGCCTCCACGGCCCCCGCCACGAACGTGAACTCCAGGCCGGGGAGCGACGCCTCCCAGAACGCGGCGTCCAGGCCCGCCACGAGCTCGTGGAACCGCTCCAGCTCGGACATCCGCCTCGCGTTCCCGAGCGCGAGCGACGTGAGGTCGGCGACGCCGCGGAGCAACCGGACGTCCCGATCCCCGAAGATCCCCTCGCCGTCGTGTCCGACCACGGAGATCGTCCCCGCCCCGTCCGGCGACCACGTGAGCGGCGCCACGAGCATCTCCCGCGGTTCCGTGGAGATCAGATGGTCCTGGTTCCGCGCGACTCGATCCCGGCGGGGGATCACCAGCGGTTCGTCGGTGTCGAAGAGGAGCTCCGCCGCGACCGACTCCGGGACGTCGTCGATCTCGTGCCGCGGCCGGATCGCATCGGGATCCAGGGTGAGGAGCCGCGCGAGCCGGAAGTCCCCCGTGTGCTCGTCGCGGACGTGGAACGCGACCGCCGACGCCTGGATCAAGGACGCGACGGTCTCGATCGCCCCCTGCAGGATGTCCCCGATCGAGCTGAGCTGTGTCAGACGTTTGGAGAGGCCGAGCAGCGCGGCGGAGGTCTCCGCCGCCTCGCGCTCGGCCTGCAGCAGCTTCGCGTTGGCGATCGCGGTGGCCGCGTGCGACGCGAGGACCTCGAGTAGACGCTGGTCCTCCTCGTCGAACGCGCCGTACCCGAGGCTCGACAGGACGATCACGCCCTGCACGGCGTCGCCGACGGTCATCGGGACGGCCAGCATCGACTCGAGGATGTCGTCGGTGTCGGGGATCTGGACGGCGAAGGAGACGAGTCGGGCGTCCGGCGTCAGGAGCGACGTGCGGTGCTCGGCGACCCAGCCGGTGATCCCCTCGCCGACCTCCGCGATCAGCTCCTCCATCGTCTCGTGCTCGTACTCGTAGAAGATCTCGCCGCGGAAGGCGATCGGCATCAGCGTCCGACCGTCGCCTTGGAGCACGTAGACGCGGCAGTTGTGGTAGTCGATGATCGTGCGGAGCTCTTCGGTGATCGCCGTGCCGATCTCAGCGACGCCGTCGAGGCTGGCGAGCCTCGCGGCCATGCTGTGCAGCATGTCGAGTTGCGCGACGAACCGGAGATCGGTCGCCGGTGCGGCGTCTCGGGGAACCTCTTCGCCTCGTGCCATCGGCCTGGGCCTTCCTGCGCCCTCCCATCCTCCCACCCCATCCAGTGTCGGGACGCAGGTGGAAGTGCTTGAACCGGGGGGAGGCGTCGGTACCCTCGGCGCATGGTGGGAATGGGTGGGACGGCGCGTCCGCGTTCGGAATTGGACCAACGGTCCAGGGACGTGCTCGACTTCGAACGCGAGGCCTGGCAGCTCACGGTCACGAAGGAACGAGCGATCCGCGAGCGGTTCGGATTCTCGCCGTCCCGGTATCACCAGTTGCTGCATCGCATCATCGACCGCCCGGAGGCGCTGGCGTACGACCCGATGGTCGTGCGGCGGCTGCGGCGCGTGCGCGAGGCCCGACGCCGTGCTCGCACGGCGTCGGGCCTCGGGTTGAACGTCTGAGCGGCCCGACGCGGTCGGGCCGCTAGGATGGGGACGTGAACCTCGGGATCGCCAGGCTCGCGATCGTGCTCGCCCTCGTCGTCGGAGGCGTCGCCGTCCTCGCGAACGGGTTCACGGACGAGGGTGAGGCTGCCGGCGCTCCGAACGGCTCGCCGTCGCCGTCGCCGTCCCCATCGCCGTCGCCGTCGCAGCCCCCGCAGCAGACGGTCGTCCCGAACCAGGAGGGCGTGCTCGTGCAGGTACTGAACGGCACGGCCGTGCCGGGCCTCGCGGGCGACTTCCAGATCCTGCTCGAGGAGGAGAACTACCTCCGCGCCGGGGATCCCACCGACGCTCCCAACAAGCCGGTGGTCGACTCCGTGGTCTACTTCCGGCGCGACGGGAACGCCGAACAGAATCGGGCGGATGCCGAGCTCCTGTCCGAAACGTACCTCGGTGGCGTCCCCGTCGAGCCGTTGCCGCCGGCGATCGCAGAGGTCGTCGAGCCGACGGCCGACGTCGTGGTGCTGCTGGGCGAGGACCAGGCCGGGCAGACCTGAGTCGATCGGTGCGACGGCGCTTCAGTCGCGGGCGCGGGCGTCCGCCAGCGAGTCCACGACCTCGCACAGGTCGTCGGGGAGGAACGGCTTTGTCAGGAACGCGGCCGCGCCCAGGCCCTGGGATCGCTCCCTGTCGGCCATGAGCGACTTCGCGGTCAGCACGATCACGGGGATCCCGGCCGTGCCCTCGTCCTCCCGGAGGGTCTCGAGCACCTCGAAGCCGTCCATGCCAGGGAGCATCAGATCGAGGACGATCACGTCAGGTCGGCCCTCCCGCGCCAGCTGGAGCGCGCTCGGGCCCTCGGACGCCTCCAGGAGCTCGTGTCCCCGCGGTTCGAGGTTGAGCCGGCACAACAGCAGGACGTCCGGCTCGTCATCGACGACCAGCACCCGCCCCATCTGTCGTGTCCTCCTTCCGGGGTAGCCCACGCAACCTACATCGCTTGAATCATCGGCTCGCCGACGGGCGGCCCTGGATACCGGGAATCGGGGTTCGCGCGCTCGACGACCTCGTTGACGGTGGGAGGCCCCCCTCCTACGCTCCACGGGGAAAGGACGCTGCCGTGCTGAAGGTCTCGCAGAAGCTCGAGTACGCGATGCGCGCGATGATCGAGTTGGCCGACGGCACGCACGCCGGCGTGCTCGTCCCCGCCAGGGAGATCGCGGCCCGGCAGCAGATCCCCCTCCGCTTCTTGGAGCAACAGCTCGGGGCGCTGTCGAAGGCGGGTCTCGTGGAGAGCTTCCGAGGGGGCGGGGGAGGGTGCCGGCTGGCTCGCCCGCCCGAGGACGTCACCGTGGCGGAGATCGCGGACGCCATCGAGGGCCAGATCTTCCCGATGTTCTGCCTGGAGCCCTCCGATCACACGTGCTTCCAGGACTCACGCTGTGGGCTGCAAGGATTCTGGGCCGACGTCGCGCGCGCCGTTCAGGCCGTGTTCGCCGAGACGACGGTGGCGGACCTCGCGGCCCGCCACCGGCTGATGACCCCGGGACCCGTGCTGGTCAGCCCCGAGCAGCTCCTGTCCCGTCCCTAGGACGCCGCGACGTCAGCCTTGCCGAGGATCCTCATGACCTTGGTCCCGCACACGGGACAGGTCCCCGACGCCGCGTTCCGCCCGTTCTTGAGGGTGACGACCGTCCCCTCGAACGTACGCTTCGCCTTGCACTTCACGCAATACGCCTCGTACTGAGCCACTCCGTTCCTCCCTTCCCCCATCCAGCTCCGAAGCCGCCTCGATGGGCGGCTCCGAGCACGATGGTGGCTCCGTCCGTGCTTACATGCAAGCACCCGCGGCCCCGCACGTCACAGGCGCCCTCCCGTACGATGGCGTGCTGGCGAGCCCTCTGGGGGCGCGCGAGGAGGAGGAGGAGTGAGCGAGCCCCAGCAGCACATCGCAGCGCTTCTCGAGGAGAAGCGGCTCTTCCCGCCCCCCGCGGCGTTCGTCGATCGCGCGCTCGTCGCGGATCCGGCGATCTACGAGGACGCCGCGCGGGACCCCGAGGCCTTCTGGGCTCAGCAGGCGGAGCGCCTGGAGTGGTCGCGGCCGTGGGACACCGTGATGGAGTGGACGCCCCCCTTCGTGAAGTGGTTCGCGGGAGGCACCCTGAACGCGTCGGTGAACTGTCTGGATCGCCACGTCCGGGCGGGTGGGGGCGACAAGGTCGCCTACCACTGGGAGGGCGAGCCCGGCGACACGAGGACGCTGACGTACCGAGAGCTGCTCGAGGAGGTGTGCCGGCTCGCGAACGGCCTGCGCTCCCTGGGCGTCCAGAAGGGCGACCGGGTGAACATCTACCTGGGCATGGTGCCCGAACTGCCGATCGCGATGCTCGCGTGCGCCCGCATCGGCGCCGCGCACTCCGTCGTGTTCGGGGGGTTCAGCGCCGAATCGCTCCGAGACCGGATCAACGACGCCGAGGCGAAGGTGCTGATCACGGCCGACGGCGCCTGGCGTCGCGGGCAGGTCGTCCCGCTGAAGGCGAACGCGGACGAGGCCGTGCGTGGATGCCCCACGATCGAGCACGTGATCACGCTCCGCCGGTGCGGGAACGACCATCCCTTCACCGACGGCAGGGACATCTGGTACCACGACCTGGTCGGGGACCAGCCCACGGAGTGCGTCCCGGAGGAGATGGATGCCGAGGACCTCCTCTACCTGCTGTACACGAGCGGCACGACCGGCAAGCCGAAGGGGATCGCGCACACGACCGGCGGGTACCTCACGCAGGTCGCGGCGACCCACCGGCTGATCTTCGATCTCCACGACGACGACGTCTACTGGTGCGCGGCGGACTGCGGCTGGGTCACCGGTCACTCGTACATCGTCTACGGACCACTGGCGAACCACGCGACCGGGATCATGTACGAGGGCGCGCCCGACTGGCCGGACAAGGACCGGTGGTGGTCGATCGTCGAGACGTACCGGGCCACGATCCTGTACACGGCGCCGACGGCGATCCGGGCGTTCATGCGATGGGGGACCGAGTTCCCGGAGAAGCACGACCTGTCCTCGCTCCGGCTGCTGGGGTCGGTGGGGGAGCCGATCAACCCCGAGGCCTGGGTCTGGTACTGGGAGGTGATCGGAGGGGAGCGAGCGCCGGTCGTCGACACGTGGTGGCAGACCGAAACCGGGGCGATCCTGATCACGCCGCTGCCGGGGATCACGACGCTGAAGCCAGGGTCCGCCACGGTGCCGTTCCCGGGGATCGAGGCGGACATCCTCGACGAGGCGGGCCAGAGCGTTCCCCTCGGCGGCGGCGGCTACCTCGTCCTGAAGCGGCCCTGGCCGGCGATCGCACGCACGATCTGGGGCGACCCGGACCGGTACGTGGAGACCTACTTCTCCAAGTACGGTCCCGACGTCTACGTGGCCGGTGACGGAGCGAAACGCGACGAGGACGGGTTCTTCTGGCTCCTCGGTCGGATCGACGACGTGATGAACTGCGCGGGTCATCGACTGTCGACGTTCGAGATCGAGTCGGCCCTGGTGGACAACGTGAAGGTCGCGGAGGCCGCGGTCGTCTCGAAGCCGGATCCCGTGATGGGAGAGGCGATCGTCGCCTTCGTGACCCTGAAGTCGGGCGTCGAGGGCGACGACGCGATGGCGGACGAGTTGCGCGGCCACGTCGCGACGAAGATCGGGAAGATCGCCCGCCCGCACGGGATCATCTTCACGGCGGACCTGCCCAAGACCCGATCCGGCAAGATCATGCGTCGACTGCTTCGTGACGTAGCTCGTGGTCACCAGCTCGGAGACGTCACGACGCTCGCGAACGCCGAGATCGTCGAGGAGATCCGGGAGATGGCGCAGGCGGGGGCCGGCGAGGAGTAGACGGACCGGCGTCAAGACGCCCGGACGCTGGCCGGCTCGGCGAGGTGCCGGCGGAAGAACTCGATCGTCATCCGCGCGTGCGCGATCTGCTCCTCGACGTCGAGAGCATGATGGCCGCCCGGGTACAGGTGGACGTCCACCTCGTGCCCCCGAACCTTCAGGGCGTGCGCGTAGACCATCACCTGGCCGAGGGGGCATCGACTGTCGTGTTCCCCGGCGATCAGGAGCAGGGGGGCGCGGACGTCGTCCACGTAGGTCATCGGGTTCCGCTCGCGATAGAGCTCGGGGAGCTCCATCGGGGAGCCGCCCATCGTCGCGTCGTCCCACGCGCGGAGGGTCGGCGCGCTCTCGTAGTGGGCGGCGACGTAGTCGCCCACGGGGATCCCGGCGCAGCCGGCGCGCCACCGGTCCGGGTAGCGGCCGGCGAGCAGCGTCGTCAGGTAGCCGCCCCAGGACCACCCCTCGAGGAACAACGCCGCGGGATCCGCGATCCCTGCGTCCACCAGATCGTCGATCCCGGCGACGATGTCCTCGGACTCCGGGAAGCCGATGTTCCCCCTCAACCGCTCGCGGAAGTCCTTGCCCCGTCCGGTCGATCCCCGGTAGTTGACCTGGAGCACCGCGAAGCCCTCGTCGACGAACGCCTGCAGCCCCGGGTCCCACAGGTCGGTGTGGTGCCAGTCCGGCCCGCCGTGGATCGAGGCGATCGTCGGGAAGGGCCCGGACCCCGGCGGCGTCGTGACGAATCCGTGGATCGTGTCGTCGCCCGAGGGCCACGACCGCCACCGGCTCCGTGTCCCGGCGGGAGGCGATCCCAGCCCGAGCTGCAGCAGCGGGTCGCCCTCGGGGGAGACCACGGCCGCCGGCGACACGCTCGAGTCGACGCGGAGCCACAGCCGGGCGTCCGACCGATACCCTGCCTGGTGGATCGTGCCCTCGACCGAGGCGACCTCCGCCGGCGCGCCGGAGGCGGGATCGACCGTGAGGAGCCGCTGCGTCCCGCGCCCCGGATCGTGATGGGCGAGGATCCGCTCGCCGTCCGGCGTCCATCCGAGGGGGATCACGGGGCCGTCGACGCCGTCCATCGGGAGGTCGATCCGCTCACGGGCGTCGAGGTCCCAGACCCCGGGCCGCTCGATGCCGATCACCTCCTGCGTGAAGACGAGCCGCCGAGCGCCGCGCGCGGGCGACCAGGCGATCGCCTCCATCTTCCGACCCTCGTCCACCTGGTCGCCCGCGCGCTCCCCCGATCGCGCATCGAGGATCCGCAGCGCCTGGTGGTCGATGTCGCCGTGTTCCGAGTGGTGGACGCACACGAGCGCGGCGTCCGGTGAGAGTCCGCCGCCGCCCTGCGGCCACTCGCTGCCCACGCCGGCCGGCTCCGCGCTTCGGTAGAGCTCGCGCGAAGGTCCGTCCGCGATCGCGACGACGACCCGATAGTCCTCGTCGGTCGCGAACCCGGCCGCGGCGCCGCGCGGGACCAGCGACACTCCCATCGCCCACCCGTCGTGGAACCCGGGCAGGAGGGGGCGGTCGTCGCCGCCGTCGAACGGGGAGACGATCCACCGCCCCCGCTCGTCGCCGACCTCGTCGAGCCACCACACGACATCGTCACCCTGGGGCGTGATGTGCACCTCCTCGGCGCCGACGCCGCCCGACGAGACCCTGCGACGCTCGTCCGACCCCAGGTCCCAGGCCCATGCCTGGACGCTGCCGTCCTCGGTGGTCACGGCCGCCACGCGATCGGCGCGCGCCCCGGGCCACGCGATTTGCTCGATCGTGGGGTGCGTGAACCGAAGCGTCCAGTCGGGCCGTTCGCTCATCCCCGCAGAGGATAGGCGGCGGTCGGGGCGGTCACCGGCCGCGTCGCCGAGCCCGGGCGGCTTGCCACTCGCGCGGACCCGCCCATAGAATCCTTAGCACTCGGGCCTCTCGAGTGCTAGCAGTCGTGAGGCCAGCCTGTGAACGAGAAGGAGGTCACGAGGGGATGGCTCCCAAGATCATCAGCTTCGACGAGGACGCGCGACGCGCGCTCGAACGGGGCATGGACCAGCTGGCGAACGCCGTGAAGATCACGCTCGGTCCCAAGGGCCGCAACGTGGTCCTCGAGAAGAAGTGGGGCGCGCCCACGATCACGAACGACGGGGTCTCGATCGCCAAGGAGATCGAGCTCGAGGATCCGCTCGAGAAGGTCGGAGCGGAGCTCGTGAAGGAGGTCGCGAAGAAGACGGACGACGTGGCGGGCGACGGCACGACCACGGCGACCGTCCTCGCGCAGTCCATCGTCAAGGAGGGCCTGCGCAACGTCGCGGCCGGCGCCAACCCGATGTCGATCAAGCGCGGCATCGAGAAGGCGGTCGACCTCGCCGTCGAGGCGATCAAGAACTCCTCGAAGGAGGTCGACGCCAAGGACGAGATCGCCCACGTCGGCGCGATCTCCGCCGCGGACCCCGAGATCGGCGAGAAGATCGCCGAGGCCGTGGACAAGGTCGGCAAGGACGGCGTGATCACGGTCGAGGAGTCCAACACCTTCGGCATGGAACTCGAGTTCACCGAGGGGATGCGCTTCGACAAGGGCTACATCTCGCCGTACTTCATCACCGACCCCGAGCGGATGGAGGCGGTCCTCGACGAGCCCTACATCCTGATCGCGAACTCCAAGATCTCGGCGGTGAAGGACCTGCTGCCGGTGCTCGAGAAGGTGATGCAGGCGGGCAAGGCGGTCCTGGTCCTCGCCGAGGACGTCGAGGGCGAGGCGCTCGCGACGCTCGTCGTGAACAAGATCCGCGGCACGTTCAAGTCCGCGTCCGTGAAGGCCCCCGGGTTCGGCGATCGCCGCAAGGCGATGCTGCAGGACATCGCGATCCTGACCGGCGGCCAGGTGATCTCGGAGGAGGTCGGGCTGAAGCTCGAGAACATCACGCTCGATCTGCTCGGCACCGCCCGCAAGGTCGTCGTCACGAAGGACGAGACGACGATCGTCGAGGGAGGCGGTGAGGACGGGGACATCAAGGGCCGCATCAACCAGATCAAGTCCGAGATCGAGAAGACGGACTCGGACTACGACCGCGAGAAGCTGCAGGAGCGGCTGGCCAAGCTGTCCGGCGGCGTCGCGGTGATCAAGGTCGGCGCGGCCACCGAGGTCGAGCTGAAGGAGAAGAAGCACCGGATCGAGGACGCCGTGCAGTCCACGAAGGCCGCCGTCGAGGAGGGCATCGTCGCCGGTGGCGGCGTCGCGCTCCTGAACGCGCAGGGCGCGCTGGACAAGGTCGACCTCGAGGGTGACGAGCTCACCGGCGCGACGATCGTCCGTCGCGCGCTGGAGGAGCCCGTGAAGCAGATCGCCCTGAACGCCGGCCTCGAGGGCGGCGTCGTGGTCGAGAAGCTCCGCACGCTGGACGCCGGTCAGGGCCTGAACGCGGCCACGGGCGAGTACGGCGACATGTTCAAGTTCGGTGTCGTCGACCCCGCCAAGGTCACGCGGTCCGCGCTGCAGAACGCGGCCAGCATCGCGGCGCTGTTCCTGACGACCGAGGCGGTCGTCGCCGAGAAGCCCGAGAAGGAGAAGCCCGCCCCCGCCATGCCCGGTGGTGGCGACATGGACTTCTGATCGGTCCTCGCACCGACGGAACATCGGACGGGGAGCCCCGAACGGGGCTCCCTGTTCGCATCCCGTGGCTTGCGCCCCGCGCGACGAGGCGGCTACGCTCGAAGTCCGTCCGAGCCGGAAGGAGCCCCGATGCGGCGCTCGATCGTCGCCCTCTCCGTCGCTGCCCTGGTCCTGGCGGCGTTCGCAGGCCCCTCCACCGGCCGGGATCGACCGTTCCGCAGCACCCGGCTGAACGTGCTCAAACTCGTGCCGCGCGACCGCACGCTGTTCCGTCTCCCGGGCACGAGTGGGGGACAGTTCTCGAAGTCGCAGGTTCAGGCGTTCCGGTGCGCATCGGAGGGCGACCCGACCTTCTGGGTCGACCTCAGCTGCAACACGACCCGGTTCGGCCAGGATTTCGCGCCCGACAACGAGATCGCGATCGCGGTCGACCCGGAGGACCCCGAACACCTCCTCGCCGGTTCGAACGACTACTACTACCGCTTCAACAACTCCACAGGGGCCCGGCAGGCGCTCGTCCCCACGGGCTTCTTCACGTCCTTCGACGGCGGCGAGACGTGGGTCGACGGGCAGATCCCGATGCGGTCTGGGAACGGCGCCGGCGACCCTGCGCCGGCGTTCGACACGAAGCACGACGTCGCGGTGATGGCGCAGCTCGAGAACGTGGCGGGGCAGGGAGGGTTCTTCGTCTCGCAGGGCGACGTCTCCGTGAGCCATTCGCACGACGGCGGGATCACATGGTCGGAGCCGGTCACCGTCTTCATGGGCACCGGCACGGGGATCGGGCCCGCGAACAAGGCCGTGTTCTGGGACAAGAACTACATCGCGGTCGACAACGATCCCGACTCCCCGTTCTGGGGCCGGATCTACGTCACGGCCACGCAGTTCGTGAACGCGATCCAGGGCTCCTACGATCGGTCGCCGATCGCGATCGCGTGGTCGGACGACGGTGGCCACTCGTGGACGCGGCCGAAGATCATCTCGGGCGCCGAGCCGGGCTGCACGTTCCAGTCAAGCGGGACCGGCACGGTGTGCGACGAGGATCAGTTCTCGATCCCTGAGGTCGCGTCGGACGGGACCGTGTACGTCCACTTCCTGAACTTCCAGGCCGAGGCCGAGTGGGAGGTCGAGGAGGAGTTCGACTCCACGATCATGGTGACGAAGTCGACCGATGGCGGCGCGACGTGGTCGACGCCGGTCCGCGTCGCGGAGCTCGAGGACGGCGGCACGGACATGCCGTGGACCGTGATCGGCAGCCAGTCGCCCTGGGGGCACCAGATCCGGTGGAACGCGTGGGGCAACATCTCCGTGAACCCGAACGACCCCGAAGACGTCGTGGTGGTCTGGGCCGATCGCGACGCCCCGAACCCGAACGGGACCGAGGCGTGCCTCGAGGAGATCCCCGGGACGGGACCCGACTACGACCCGTGCGACGCGGGGCCTGCATCGGACACGGACGTGCGGATGTCGCGCTCGACGGACGGCGGTGAGAACTGGTCCGCGCCGCAGGCGGTTGCCCCGGCGGCTGGGCACGAGTGGTTCCCGTGGGTCGACCACCTCTCCGACGGACGGCTCGCGATCGCCTGGGACGAAGACACGGCGGCCGCACCGGCGGACACGTTCCGTCATGTGCTGTGGGTCGAGGGCGAGGGCAAGCAGGCGCTCGGGCCGCTCGAGCACCTCGATGTGTCGGTGACGCACTGGGCGGGGCAGTACACGACCGACTGGCCGGCGGCCTGCGGCCCGAGCGGCTACGTCGACGGTGGCGAGCCGAGCGAGGGGAAGGACTGCAACGCCTTCCACGGCGACTACACAGGCCTGGCCGTCGACTCCTCGGACCGGGTCCACGTCGTCTGGACCGGGCTGAACCGCCTCGCCACGTCGCCGCAGGTTGACTTCTACATCGGCGGGTTGCACGACGGGAACGCGCAGGACGCGATGTACGCGAGGCGCGGCCCCTTCTAGGAGCCGCCGCCGAACGGGCGGGGGCGCGTGCGGCCCGGCCGTTCGGGTACGGTACGCGGCCGTGACCGCCGAGGTGAGGATCCCGATCCGTTGGCGCGACGTGGACGCCTATGGCCACGTCAACAACGCCGTGTTCCTCAACTACCTGGAGGAGGCGCGCGATCGTCTCGTCGAGTCGCTGTTCGGCGAGCACGCGTGGGACTTCGTCGTCGCTCGCGTCGCGATCGACTACCGGAGCGAGCTGAACCAGGGGGATCGTGAGGCGGTGGCGCGGTGCCGCGTGACCGGGTTCGGCACGTCGAGCGTCCGGACGGCCGAGCAGGTGCTCGCGGCGGACGGCCGCCTGTCCGCGGAGTCCGAGTCGGTCGTCGTGGCGCGCGATCCCGAGACGGGGCGCAGCCGTCCGCTGACCGACGAGGAGCGGACGACCCTGGAGGCCGCGATCGACGATTAGGGCAGGATCCGGCGGCCGTGGACGAAGTGCTGCCGGTACCAGCCGGTCTGCACCCACATCAGCGTGACGCCGCCGACGCTGCTCGACGAGTCCAGGGCCCATCCGTTCCCGACGTACACGTCGACGTGATCGACGGTCCCGTTCCCGTCTCCGTCGTAGAACATCAGGTCTCCGGGCCTCAGGTCGGCGTATCGGAGCCGCGTCTTCGTCATCCTCGACATCTCGGCCGACGTGCGCTGCGGCAAGGACCATCCCTCGTGCGGGCGGGGCGGCGAGATCTGCCAAGCCCCCTCGTCGCGACGGAGCGCCCACCAGGAGATCCCGGAGCAGTCGAACCCAGGCCCCGGCTGCGTCCCGAACGCCGCCGGCGAGGTCGTCGTGAAGCCCCATTCGCCGGCCCAGATGTACGGGAAGCCGACGTACCGAACCCCCCAATCGACGATCGACCGGCCGCGTGGTCCCATCGCCGGCAAGGCGATGTCGGCGTACTGATCCTCCAGGTATGGGACCACCCAGCTCTGCAGGGTGGTGGCTCGATACAGCGACCAGGCCGCCTGCTTGCGACGCAACCGCTCGGTGGGCGTCACGTCCTGCGCCTCGTTCCCCTTGTTGTTGTAGCGGAGTCCGAGACGCATCCCCAGCAGGGTCGCCCCGAAGAGCTTGGGCGTGTCGAACGCGTATCCGCCGGTCGTCGAGAGGTGGTCCAGCGCGACCGCCGTCCGCCGCATGCCGAGGGCGAAGACGAGGGAGCGGTGGACCTGCCGCGCGTTCACGGCCCCGTCGGGGTTGAACCGCCCGCCGGCGCCACGAGCCATCCATCCCAGCTTCACGGCGACCGCGGCGAAGCGGTGGTACCGGTCGGTGGGTTCGATGTCTGGGAACGTGATCGAGGGATCCGGCGCCTCGTCCCTCGCGAACGCGCGCACGATCGCGCGCGCCCACTTCTCTCGCGTCTCCAGCGCGTCCGGCTTGAACCGCCACGTCCCGTCCGACGCCGGCGGCACGTCTCGCATCCAGTCGTTCGCGCCGGCGACGTGATCGATCGCGGTCCTCGCCCAGAGGTCGTCCGGCTCGAGATCTCCCCAGGCGGCGGTGGAGATCATCTCGGCCTGGCCGCGGGCTGCACGGGATGGTGCCGACGGGGGCGGGCCGCTGCCGTGCTCGCCGTCCTTCCACGAGCGAGGGGTCGCTTGTGCCGATGCGGCCAGCAGCGACTGCCACAGGGCGACGGACACGGTCAACACGATCAGGGGTGCCGCGCGACGCCGGAGCCAGAGTCCCCTGTCGGCCATGTCCCGAAGGTCGGCGCCCGGCCGTCTGAACTTGAGCGCCGGGCGATCGGCGACAGGCTAGCGGTTCTCCGGGAAGCTAGCTCGCCGGCCCTTCGCCGCGGACCTCCTGGACCGTGCGGAGGGCCTCGCGGAGATCGCGGAGCCAGTCGTCCTGGCGCTCGGCGACGAGCCGGACGCACCACGCGAGGGCGTGGCTCCGGCTCCGAGCGACGCCGGCCTCGATCAGCGTGTCGAGGACGCGACGCTCGTCCATCCGGAGCCTCGTCATCGCGGGGACCGACAGGGTCGTGAACGATGCCGCGAGGTCGCCGCACGAGGCTCCCCAGCTCACCTTGCGGCCGAACCGATGCTGCGCCTCGTCCGCGATCCGCATCCTGTGGGCGCGGGTCTCCTCGCGGAACCGGGAGATCCGGGCCGTCAGGGCGGACTCGCGACTGTCGCTGCCGGCGTCTGGGGGGAGCTCCGGCTCCGCGAGCCTCCCGGTGACAATGATCTCCTCGCGATCGAACGTGACGTCGGGCGGACCCTCGAACCACCCGTCCGGGATCCTTCCTGCGAACCAGCCGCCGAGCTCCTCCATCGCCGTCTCCCCTCGTGCAAGCGCAATTACATCATTACAAGCAGTGGTCGATCGGTCAACCCGGGCCCCGGGGCAACGGCACGACGCGGTAGCGTCGGCACTCGTGGAGTCGATCGAGTTCGAGGTGGGTACGGGCGGCCGTCGTGTCACCGACATCACGGAGCGCGTGCGGGCCTTCGCGTCCGAGGCCGGCGGCGACGGTCTCGTGCACGTCTTCCTCCCCCACGCCACCGCCGGGCTGGCGCTGATGGAGACCGGCAGCGGCTCGGAAGGTGATCTCGAGGAGCTCCTGGACCGTCTCGTGCCCCGCGACGACCGATACGTCCATCGCCACGGGTCCCGCGGGCACGGTGGGGACCACCTCCTGCCGGCGCTCGTGTCGCCGTCGCTCACGATCCCCGTTGCCGCCGGACGGATGTTGCTCGGCACCTGGCAATCGGTGGTGCTCGTCGACCCGAACCGGGAGAACGACGTCCGTCGGGTCCGGCTGAGCCTCGTCCGCGGCTAGAGGTACTGGCCGGGCGGCCGGTCCGAACGCGCCCCCCCGGCCGGCGGCGACGACACCGCCTGGACATCTCGTTCGCGGAGGAGGACGAGTTCCTGCCCGTCCAGCTCAACCTCCAGGCCGGACGACGGGAGGAACAGTACGCGGTCTCCCTGCTTCGCGACCCGGACGTCCGGGCCGACGAGTCGGACGTCGGCCCACGACAGCCGTCTCGGCGCCGGCGCCGCCGTCGCCGGGATCAGCAGACCGCTCGCCGACTTCCGTTCGCCGTTCTCTGGGAGTTGCACGACGAGCCGGTCGCCCGTCAGCCGCACGTCGTCCCCGATCGAAACGCCCTTCCGCGCGCGCGGACGGCGCGGTTTCGGACCCGGTTTCGCCGGTCGCGGGTCCTCGGTGGAGGTGCGGCGGGCCATGACGCGAGTGTAGCGAGCGAGGCCCGATAGGATGCCGCGACGTTGAAGGCGCGCAGGGTCCTGGACGAGGCGGTCACGGTCCTGAAGGC